>JAZROF010000021.1:0-6358 GCA_045648565.1 Clostridia bacterium
TTTTTCAAAGCAACTGCTGCATTATCACTATTTCCTAAACTTTGCAATTTTATCTCCCTTTCTTATGAATTTACTAAATGAACCATTTTAATTATAGCATAATGCACAATAAAAATCAATCCATAATTAAACATTTTTTTACAAATTTTTATCAAAAAATCATTACAATATATAATATAGAAAATATTTATTATCAATGAATGAATAAAATCGACAAGCTCCTTGCGAATCTTGTCGATTTTATATAACAAACCACTAAGATGCAACTATTCCTATATTACATTTTATTTAAGGCGTATGTATTTTAATTCTAATAAATATATATTCTTAAATCTTTTTTATTTTACTGGAAGATTACGAAGAACTCTACCGGAACGAGTGCCTGTATGCTCACCTTCAACAATAGTAGGCACACCGTTTACAATAACATAGTACATTCCTTCACAGTAATGACAAGGATCAGCAATGGTCGCATTAACCTTTAAAGCATTAATATCAAACACATTGATATCAGCATAGTATCCTTCCGCTATCATTCCTCGTTTTTTAAGATTAAAATGTTTTGCAGGTAAACTTGTTGCTTTGCAAACCGCTTGTTCTATTGATATTGCACCCAAATCACGAACATAATGCGTAAAGAAATACAGCATACCCATATAGTTAAGTCGGTCTTGTTCTGCAAGAGGACCTTCCTCATAAGCAGGGAATGAATCAGTTTGCCACAAATATATCGGGTCTTTAACAACTGAGTCTATCATTGTCTGCTCATCGAATACAACCCCTTGCATTGTAACAGCACGAACGCTCTCAATATCAGGAGCTGCCATCAAAATATCCAAGAAGCAATCTGCCGGATCTTTTCCCCATTTTTCAACCAATTCAGCAAATGGAGTCTGAGCAACTTCCGGCCAGTAGCCTGCACCTACATATAAAAGTCTATCCCACTCTCCTGCTGCCAGAAATCTCCAATAGCGGTTCATATCCGCCTTAACCTTTTCTCTGCCTTTTGGATCAGCAAGAATTTCCTTTGCCTTATCCCAACCATCAGCATAAAGCCAAGCAGGAAGCATTGCTTGTGCACCCCCTGTTGCAGTAGTGGTGGGCAACAGATCGGTATAAACATTTAAGTGTTCAATCTCTCTTGCATCTTTGAGCATCTGCATACCCTTTTGCAAATACTCGTTAGGTACGCCATTGTCATATTTTACATTAAGATGGGAAACAGATCCCCTAATTCCTGATTTACGAATAACATTTAAAAACTCGTTAACAGCCTCAAGTATATATGTACCTTCATCTCTCATATGGGATGCATAATTCCCATCATATTCTGCAACAATCATGGCAAGTCGTTCAACTTCTTCCGGTCGACACATAACACCGGGGTCAAATTCAAGTCCTGTTGAAAGGCCTATAAACCCAGCTTCCAATGCCTCTCTTAAGAATTTCGCCATTATATCGAATTGCTCTTGTGTATAATCAGTTGTATTGATTCCGGCAATAACTCGCAAATCATTATGACCGCATAGCCATGCAAGGTTGCCCGAATAACCCATCGCTTCCGCCTTGTCAAGCACAGCCGCCATGGCACCGTCTGGAATATCTTTTTCTCCCACCATATCGTAAACACATTTTACACTATCCCCTGCCTTGTCAAAAGGATGGCCTAAAAGATGGTGACGCATTGAATATCCGCAGTTGCCAACAACTTCAGTAGTAACCCCCTGTCTTATAGACGAAGGAGCATCAGGACACGCCCACAAAGTAAAGTCAGCATGTGAGTGGGGATCAATAAAGCCAGGCGTAACATATTTATGATGTGCATCGATTACAGTTGGAGCATCTACATCCTTTAAATTTCCAATAAAGTCAATTTTATCTCCCACAATGGCAATATCCGCATAATATGGCATCGCACCGGTACCATCGACAATAGTTCCATTTTTAATTATAATATCAGGCTTACGTTTATACATAGACATAAAAGCACAATCCTCCTTATGTTTTTTCTACATTGTATCATAAATTAGATTATAATGCAACATCTTTTATTAAAATATACCAAACCAATTTGGGAAATATGTCACTTCAAAATTGTTTTTCGAGAACTGCTTGAAAATCGCATAAAAATGCGGTCAAAACAGATTGCATCTATTTTGACCGCCGAATAATGGAATATCAACTTCGTTGATATGAAATAATCCTGCGGATTATGAAATATTTTTCTTCAAAAAATGTGAAATAAAATTTGCCTTTTCATATGCCTTAAGGCATATTTCATACGCATAGCGTATTTCATAGCAAAACTATTTCACGTGCCGCAGGCAAATTTCATTGAAAAAAGACATCCATTGGATGTCTTTTTTCTGGTCGGAGTGACAGGACTTGAACCTGCGGCCCCTAGACCCCCAGTCTAGTGCGCTACCAACTGCGCTACACCCCGATAAATAATACCTGCATCTTCATACTGAGCCTCGTAATATTATATAAGATTAAACATAAAAAGTCAATACAATATATGAATTTTACAACAAAAAATAAAGCTATATATTCGGTGACTGTCTTAATCAATGTGATATCTCATTAAAAGCCCCGTCTATTTAAATAAATGATAAATAAACAAAAATCCTATCGTGCGACAGGATTTTTGTTTTGACTTTTAAACATTTAATAGATATAACTGACTTTAGTAAATATGTAATTTAAATTTAATAACTTATTCAAAATATAAAAATGATATAACTTCAAAAACGTTAATTTTAGTCCTTTAAACCGAAAATTTGACATCCGGTACCGTAGAATATCTGATTTATTTCTTCCTTGGTTAAATCCAACATCATACTCGCCTGATAAAAAGCAAATAAGGATTCCAATACCGTCTTACAAACAGGGAAATTTACACTTTCCGGGATTTCATGTTTATAAAGCCAGCGAAAACTCTCGCCTGTATTGACAGGTTTACCATGTGCACGATCAATAAAATAATCACTGCCCCACATAACATGATCAGGACCAGCTTGTCGAATCAATTCAAACATAGTTGCCGCATCGCAGATAGCAGCCATATCATAATAGAGATTAGGAATACCTTTCATCTCTCGTGCAACTTCAATAATTGTCCACGAAGCAAAACCACGAGCACAATGAGCTAAAATGAGCTTGGCATTAGGATATTTTGCGGTCATTTCCTTAAAATAAGCCATATTCTTTTCGTCAGCCAATGCTGATGGACGCACCATATGGATGGTTATGGACATCCCACGTTCATCAGCTACTTGCCAAGCAGATTCCGGAAGATATTGTCCAACCTCTGCAAGCCAAGAGGGACCGTCAATTTTAGCACTTTGATGATAACATTTAAATCCTTTGATTTGGGGGTTGGTAAGCATTGCTTCTATTTCTTCTTTAGTATCGTCGGACATCACATATATGGCACCCACGCAATCGGGTGCTTTGTATAATTCTGCATTCATCCATTCGTTCATTTCTTTGCGTAGTTCTGGCTGCTCATTAAATATTTCAGAAGGAGTGGGCAAAATCAGACCTCGAAATTTTCGAGTACCATACAGTTCCTTTTGGTCGGCAAGAAGGCGCTCCATATCCGCAGTGCCGTAGCCTTGGAACATTGTCCCCTGTGGCATATATTCCACCTTATGAAGATGGGCATGAGCATCAAAAACCTTATCAGGTATAAAACCTTGAAGCCTTGCCAGTAATGCACGATCATCATCTGTCCAACCAAAGGTATATTCATAATCCATTACGCGTTCATCACACGCCGCAGTTGTATACGGACTAGGTTCTCTTTTAAACATACAAATGTACTCCTTATTTATAAAATATCATTCTAATAATATAATACTAAACATAAAAAGTCAATACAAAATATGAATTTTACAACAAAAAAATAGGGTTGATATATCAATTCATTTTAATATATCAACCCGTATATTTTTATATTCTGTTCAGTAGCCTTTTATTTTTGACTATTCCTTATCAAAAACAAGTAACCTGCCTGAATAATCTTGCAATTTTGTGCCCTCAGCTCTATTCTCAACACAAATACCATAATTCATAAGAACATTTCCATTATAAGTTTTATCGGTGTTCCTAAGCTTATATGTTGCATTCTCATCAAGCGCTTCCAAGCATTGCATATTTCTTTCAAAGCCCGGCACTGCTCTTGTCTTAAAGTAAAGAAGCACTACAGTCTTTTCATCTGCAGATATATATTGCCATACTGCATAATTTGTTTCAAAAGGAGATTTAAGTCTATAAAGCTTACCATTATGAATAATTTCTCTGAGTTCTTTGTATTGAGCAATCTGTTCCCTTATCTCAGCAAGTTCTTCATCGCTCATTTTAGTAATATCAAGCTCGTAGCCAAGCTGGCCGCCTAACGCAACCAACCCTCTCATCTCCATAGAAGTTGTTCTTCCAACCTGATGGTTTGGAACTGCAGAAACGTGTGCACTTACAAAAGTACTTGGCATAACCATACTTGTTCCGTGCTGAATAAGCATTCTTTCCCCGGCATCGCTATCATCACTTGCCCAATACTGATGGAAATAATGCATCATTCCGGCATCAAAACGTCCACCACCGCCGGCACAGCCTTCAAATAAAACATCAGGAAAAGCACTCATAAGCTTTTCTAAAATTTCATATAGGCCAAGCATATATCTATGGGTAATTTCCCCTTGTCTTTCAGGCGGTAACTTAGCAGAGCCTATTTCAGTTATATCTCTGTTAACATCCCACTTTACATATTCAATTGGTGCACTGTTTAAAATATCCGTCAAAGTTTTGAGGATATATTCGCGAACATCCGCGCGGGATAAATCCAAAGCAAGCTCATATCTCGAAACGCTTCTGTCTCTGCCTTCGGCGTGGAGACACCAATCAGGATGAGCACGATACAAATCACTATCAGGACAAATCATTTCGGGTTCAAACCAAAGTCCAAACTTAAGGCCAATAGCATTAAGCTTTTCACCAAAGCCTTTAAGCCCACTTGGAAGTTTATTTAAATTAACCTTCCAATCACCTAGAGAACAGGTTTCATCATCTCTTACCCGATACCAACCGTCATCCACAACAAGCATTTCTATGTCTGCTTTTTTCGCTTGTCTTGCAATATCCAAAAGCTTTTCTTCATTAAACTTCATATAAGTTGCTTCCCAGTTGTTTATAAGAACAGGACGCGCCTTATCTCTCCACGAGCCTCTGGCTAAACGGGTGCGATAAAGTTCGTGATAAGTTCTGGACATCTCACCAATACCTTTTGAAGAATAAACCATAACAACTTCAGGTGTGACAAACTTTTCGCCTTTTTCAAGTAACCAAGAGAAGTCTGTTGAGCCAATTCCCATAAATGCTCTTGTTGCCCCGTATCGTTCTACTTCAACTCCACATTCAAAGTTTCCGCTATAAACAAAATCGAAGCCATAAACATCTCCTGTGTTTTCTGTTGTATTCTTTCTTGCTAATGCAAAAAAAGGTCTTTGTCCATGAGAACGGCAAACTCCACGATTTTCAATGGTTCTGCAGCCATAGGTCAAGGAACTTTTTTCAATATACGCTTCCCTTCCCCATGCACCGTGTAAATCAATTAAATCAAAGTCGTGGTCCATAAAATCAACGCTCATACTCATTATACGGTCTATCTTAGCAGATGCGTTTCCTTTATTTGTAACCTCAACATTTCTTGTTATAACATCAAGCTTTTCAAAGGCAGTATACCTATGTAAAAACTCAAGTCCCGTAAGCTCATCTCTTAATAAAATCTCAAGAGTCTGTGCCTCATTATCATTTTCCACATAAGTAGCAGGAAGACCTTCAAGCTTTGGCTTTGAATTATAAATCTTATGTGACACATATGTTACCTTAGTTATTCTGCTACCATTTTCATAGGTTGCATGGAATGCAGGTCTTCTCATATCACAGCTTCCAAGTGAAGAATATTCCTGTAAAAGCACACCGCTGGATACAAACTTTGGCGCTGTTTTTGCATTAGCATCAGAAAAAGCTTCTGCCCCACCAATAACATCTTTTTCTTCAAACTCACAATCCATCGAAACACCGCTTACGAATGGAGAATAGTCATAAGTTTCCATACCCTCTATACTTTCCAAACGCTTTCCATAGTATAGATGCTCTAAGATATGTTCCCCTCTCATACGGAAAGCATATGATGTGTTTGGAGTCTGAATATGAAAAGTCTGTGTTTTAGCATCAAAATTTATCGGCATTTATCTGTCCTCCTAAAGTTTATTCAGCGAAAGGAATGCCTGCGGCTCTCATATCTTTTTCAAAGTTAGCTTTTGTTTCAGCGTCAAACCAAGGCATTGGGAATTTT
>JAZROF010000022.1:0-9320 GCA_045648565.1 Clostridia bacterium
TTCCTTTCAGAATGTCTAAATAGAATTTGTTATCATCGTGTGAAAAACGGACCTTATGTCCCGCATTAACTAAATCAAGACAATTTTTAAGAGAGTCAGAAAAAAGAGTAACCTTACTTGATTCAAAGGAAGTATTTTCAGATAAGTCCGCCACATTTCCCAAAGAAATGTCACATCCGTAGGAGCTTTCTAAAAGGGTGCTTACTAAAGATGAAACAGAGGCAGAAATGGTTTGAGGCGGAATAATCATTTTTGATAAAAGCCAGGATAGAGAACGGCAGTAGATTGCAAAATCATCACCTGATTTATGCCCAATAACAATATCCTGAAAAATTCCGTCTTGCTCTAAAATAAGAAAATCATTTTCAGTTAAAACGCCAACCAAAGGGTCACAGGGCTCAATATGAAATTCAGATGAGCCGATGTCGTTAAAATATTCTTGCCGGTAAGAGGATATAACCTTATCCGAAAAGCCAAGCTCTTCTCCCTCAAAATTGTATAGTAAAAGCTCCATTTAATAAACCCCCTCAATATACTGATTTTCATAGGTTAAATAAGCAGATAAAACATTTCCTGAGCTTAGATTATTTATAATAATTCTGTTTTCACCAGGCTCTAAATAAAAGTCAGAAAGAGAGGAATTTTCATCACGGAAAGGAAGAAGATTTACTCCAAGACTGCTTTTAATATATCGCCTGTCTAAATCAGAGCGGGGGTCAAAGGAAATGGTTAAGACCTCTTTGTCAGAAAGCGAATAATAAAGAGCGAAACGCTGAAGCACTTCGTCAGGTGCGTCAGGCTTAACTCTTAAAAGCTCTATTCCGTTTGCATTGTTTGAGCCACCTTTTGAGCTTATTGTAAAGGTAGGGTATGCTCTAATATCTCCTGTATTTAAGAGTAGCACATTATTATTTTTTGCACCCCAGATTGTGGGAGTGTCTAAATTCCAGGTGTCGTTTTGTGCATCGTATTTAAGATTTTTAGTAATTTCATAGCAAGGCTTATAAATAGTTTGCGTATCAGAAAAATAAGGATTGTCGCAAACAAACTGAGCAACAAATGAGCGAGAGCGAGAGCTGTGAGGGACGAAGGAATCAACAAAAACCTGATTAACAGCAATTCTTCGGCAGGATGTATCAAAATATGTGTAAAGAGTCCCCTCTTTAGATAAAACTCTGTAAAGCTTAGCCGTATTTAAAGAAGTGTCTTCCCCTGAAATATCAAAGGAAATAGTAATCGTCCTTGGGGAAAGCTTTGAGGAAATAGTTTTCTGTCCGTCAAAATCAAGATACTCTCTGGTCTGGTAAATTTTTTCAGGAGTGCCAAGACCAATAATTTCCCTGATGGAAAACTCGGACTGGCTCCCTGAGAATAAAATCTCTCCTAAATCATTTTTATAAATAATATAAGACATTTTTATTGCCCCCTTAATCTTGCCTGAGCAGTTGCGTTTTTCCAGGCAGTTATTTGGTCAAAGGTAGAGTCCTTTGATGAGCCAACAGTAAAGCTCTGATTGTATGTAATATTTGATGCTGATGCTTTATTGCCCTGACCTATATCAAAGGAATATGAAGGTGTCGCAAGGCTTGAACTAAAGTTTACAACCATATTTCTTATAATTTCAAGCTGATTTTCAAGTCCACGAACAAAGGCATCGCCAAAGTTTTCGGCTGAGATTGTTCCGCTTAAGGTAAACCCCTCAGGAATTTCAAAGCCTAACTTTTCAAGCTCTGTTTTCATATATGAGGCAGTTTTGTCAACGGCATTTGTAAAATCCTCGGAGTAAAGCTCGGCTGAAATTCTTTTTGTAAGGCTCTGGTTTTCATTATAGCCGTTTATTGCATTTAAAAAGTCCTTATCAGAAGAATTAAGCAAAACAGAGGCGAATTTACTGCCCTCCGGGATTGATAAATCAGAGAGAGTGGATAAAAAGCCTGTTATTAAAGAGGAGTCGAACCCACCCTTTTTAAGGCGTTCTTTAACGGCAGTAATGGAGTTATAGTAATCCATAAGCTCACGATTTGCAGTTGAATAATCGTTAAGCATATCATAGCTTAAAAGACCGCCATTTTGACCTCCTCCGTATACATTAAAATGTGAGTAACCGTGATTTTTGTAAGAGGAAAGCTTGTTTAAAAGCTTTTCCTGGCTTTTTAAAACGCTTTCAATGCTATCCTCGGCAATATCGGAAAGATTTGAATATATCTCTTTAATTTCCTCTTTTAAAGCGTTTAAAATTTCTTTTTCCTGTTTAGCAAGTTCTTTAAGAGAGGCAAGATAGCTTGAATTATAGACTTTTTGGAGCTTTAAAATCTCCTCATTTTTAAGCTCCTCAATTTCAATCTCATCTTCAGCCGCCTCAATTTTTTCGGCATAGCTCTCTTTAATTTTTTGAGCCTGCTCCGCTTTTTTCTGTGCATCAAGTCTGTTTTTCTCTTGTTCGTAAAGCTGCTCATATTTATTTAAATCATCGCTGCTGTATGGCAAAAAATCAACTCCTTAAAAGATTTTGCCGATTTCCCGGGACATATTAAAGGGGTCCTTTGGAAGTCGGTAAAGGCGTTTTAATTTACGAATAAAACGCTTTTCATTTGGGTCTTTAATTGTGGATAGGTCTAAGGTTCTTATTTTCACAATTTCTGTAAATTTACAGGAGTCAAGAGCGAAGAATAAAGCCAAAAACCTCCACCAATGAAGATGGGCGGAGGTTAAATCTATACCGTATTGAGAAAGAAATGCGGCATAAATATATCCGCCGTCGTGGGAGAAAGAAAAGGATGGCTTACCGCCACCGCTCCCCTTTTCCCCAATAGACGGAGAAAAGGGGGAGAGAAAACCACCGATTGATTTAAGAGCCTCATCAATGGATGGCGGTAAGGTGTTTGAAGAAAATATAAGAGAAAAAATTTTAATGATTTTTTCGGCAGAAGAAAGGGTAGAGCTTGAAAATATTTCAGAAACATTTATCCAAACCCGAAAATCGGTCCTGATTTCGTATTCCTCGCCTGAGATTGAAAGAGAATGTAAATGTGGTTTAGTTAAAAAATTTATCATAGGGTAGTAAAGGAACAGGTTTCCCAATTATCAGCGGATGTTGCCGTACCTGCTGTTCTTTTGCCATTAGCACGAAATGTTCCGCTATAATCATAGGCATCGGCATCGCTTCCCTCTTTGTCGGGAATAACAGACCATTCTCTAAGAGATGCAGGGCATTCGCCTTTATTATCATCGGCAACATCAACAAAAACCATTTTTATAAGGGCATCATCGCCGACTAATTCGTTATCTGTAATACCTACAATAACGCTGTGAGCAGGATTTTCGTTGTCATAGTCAAAGCTATAGGAAACAGAGGGAGCATAGCTTACAACATCGTTACGTTCAAAGTCCTCATCAATGTATTGACGGGAGTAATTAACAGGGTTTTTACTTACTGAAAATTCAGTGAAATTTTTAAGTCTGTGATAAACCACCTCACCGCCGTTTGTAACTGCGAGGAAAGCAAGTTTTTCACTTCTTTTAAGTTTACTCATAAAAACAAAACCTTTCTGTCCGCAATTAATAACTTTTCCGTATGTGCGGACGAATACGGATTTTATTTGCTATATGTAAAACGGCAAAGGATTTCAAACTCAGAAAAAGAAGGGGAAGAGGATGAAACCTCGCCGCTTTTTAAAACGGATAAAGAAACCGGGGAAAAGTCGTTATAAAGGCTTGGAAGAGCCGATGGATTATTAACAGACTCAACCCAGGATAAAAAAGAAGAATAAAGTGAAGAAAAATTATTCTTTTGGTCAAAGGGCTCTCTTAAAACAAGCTTAAAAACTGTTTGATAAAGCCCCCCGCCGTCAGTATAAGATTTCAAAACAGGACTATTAGCCACGGAAATCAGGCTAACAGATGAGAGGGATTGAGAAAGATAATTTTGCGTAAGTTTACGCCCTTTTAATGCAGGGCATAAAGCTAAAAAATCTGAAAGAATATCAAGAAACATAAAACCTCCAAGATTTAGGCACAAACAATTTTAAGATGGGGCGATGTGCCGAAATTATTTATAGAAAACGCAGTAACCTTAAAGCAAAGAGAAGAGTCAGGTTCGCTCTTTTCCCCTTTGCCGATTAAAATATAATCACCAATAGAGATATTAGTTTTTGCATAGTGTGGAATTCTGATTACAGCGTGGTTTTTAGGAGAAAAAGTTGCAGTTGAGGAAGAGGAGGAATTAAATTGATAGACAAAAGCACAAGGAAAGTAAGACCGAGTCCAGTTATCCTCATTTTCGTCATAATGATAAAGAGTTGCAGATGAATTAGTAAGCATTAAACTTCCCCCTTGAAAAGAATATCAGATTCGCCCAGATAAAGGTTTAAAATTTCAGAAATTTCAAGCTTTAAAGAGTTGTTGTCATAGGATACGCTATAGCCGTCTGTGTTTTCGCTTTTAACCCCATTTCGGGAGCTTAAGCGAAACAAAAGCTCGGCTATTTCGCAAAGGGCAAAGGAAGCTTTTTCACTATACTCCTTAGGAATTTCCCTCCCTTGTGTAGCAAAATCAAGGTATGCCTTTGCCTTAACTAAAAATTGATTGAAAAGCTCAGGCGGAATTTCCTTTCCGCCAAAAGCTGATTTATAAAAGCCATAATTCATATTCTATAAATTAGGCTTCTTCTTTTAAGAAAGAAGCAAGAACAACCTTAGATGCATTAGATAGGGCAACAGTATAAAACTTATCGGCAGAAACGGCAGTTGTACGGGAAAGAGTATTTCTCTCGGTTTCAACATTTGTGTCACGCTTTAAGTAAATTGTAAGAGCAGGTGCATCGTCTTCGTCGCCCACTTCCTGAAGCTTAATGATTGGGTTGATGTAGTGAGTTCCCTCTTCATTAAGCTTAACCTTTTTAGACATAACAATACGTATGTTTGCAATCATACCAACTTCGCCGTATAAAACAGTTTCACCTGTGTATTTGTCAGCAGAAATGAAAAGCTCATTTTTGCGAAGCTGGGTCATCTGCTTCGGATGAACGAACATAACCTTTTCTGAGTTAAGCTCCTCTTCAAAAACATCAACAGCGTCAATGATGTCGTTATAGTTGATAATGTTTTCGGATTCATATTTTAAAGAAGCAGTTAAAAGAGCATCCATAGCGTCAGAGTCAACCTTAGATGCAATAGCCTTTGCAATCTGTGTATTAGCCTCGCCGACAGGGTTTCCGTAACCTGCTAAAACAACCTCATCTGTAAGTTCAACCGCTTTCATAGCCTTTTTGATTGTGACAGTTGTAGAGGTTGCTGTTAAAGCTGAAGCTGTGGCACTTTCACCCTCGTTTACAAATTCGGCATCGCCGATGTATGCATACTGAGGAACTGTGATAGTATCACCAGGAACACCAACTAAAGTGTCGTCAACCTTAGCAAAAGGAGTAACAACAATTTTATTTTCGATTTTGGCAGAAATCATATCCGCCATAACCTGTGGATTTATAATATCTGAAATAGTGGTCATAGCCATAAAAATACCTCTTTTCTTAATATTTAGCCTCTGAGTTCATTATATAAGGCAGGGTTTTTTGAAAAAAGATTGACTCTTTGTGAGTATGACATAGCGTCAAAATCCTTTTTCGTAATTTTATCGGCAGAGTTTGCCTTTCGTGAAAATTTTGGGACAGACACCTCTTCTTCAAAAAGGAAAGGATTTTCTTCTTTGATGAGATTAATTTGCTCGTTAAGTCCTAAAAATTCACCATTTTCATATAAAACACCTTCAAAGTCAAGGAGTGACTTTAAAAGAGCAGGGTTTTTTGCATTTGCCTTGGCGATTTCACTGTCAACAGCTGTGTCAAATTTATATTTGTCAAGCTGAGCCAAACCATCATTTTCTCCACGGGAATATTCCTTTTCAATAAGAGAATTAACCTCAGATAAAATAATGTCGGCAGTTTCTTCGTCAAGACCAAGATTTGTTAAAAATTCGATGTTCATACAGATTCCTCCATAGAGTTTAAAGTAGATTTTGCAGTTTTTTCGTCTTCTCCCAAATACCACATACGAAATTCAAAAGGAAAAATAATCCCTGCATTTAAAAGCTGAAGCTTCTCATTAAATTCTGTTTTTCTGTCAGCAATAATGCTGTCATCAAAATCAAAAGAAACTGAATATTCACCCTTTGCTGTAAGGTTATAAAGAGAAACAAATTCATCAAGACAATCAATAAGGTCGCAAAGGGCCGTCTTAAAAGCGATTTGAATATCGCAAACAGTTGCATAGCTCCTTTGCTTTGATGCACGAATTTCTTCAGCGGTTCGGTCCTTTAAGGTTTCGTCAGAAATTGTTCCATAAGATAAACCGCAACCGAATTCAATCTTTTTAAGGATAGCATTAAGACCTCTGATTATACTCTCATCGCGGATTTGTGGCGACCAATCATTAAATAAGTCCTCTGAAGAGGAAATAGTGCGATAAAGTCTTTTATCGGGAATTATAATATTACCATTTTTATCCCTTGTAAACGCAGTGCGGTCAAGATAAAGTGCTCTCTCCCCGCTTTCAAATTCCCAAAGCAGACGGGAATATTGCTCATCGGCATCACGAATTAAATCACAAACACCTGCAAAAGCAGAAATGCCTAAAGGAGAATTAAAATCAGCAGTATTGGAATAAGGCATTTTAAAATAAACAAATAATGGGTTTTTCAAGCCGTGTATTTCTAAATGTGGCTCAATGTCTTCCCATTCAGGAACATCTGTCAAAGATATTTCCTTGCCCAAATCGAAAAGCGTAGAGCTTACAAAGGCTTTATTTTCAATTATGTACTCACCCTTATTGAAATGATGATATTCAAGACGGGTATAGTAGCTACCATTTGCAGTAATTTTATCAATAAAAACTACAGACATAAGCTTTCCGGAATCGTTAAATGAAACCGGAATAAAGTTTTTCGGATGAACATAATCAATAAAGACCTTACCTGAAGAAAAACAAGGCTTAAAAATAATTCCGCCCAGAGCGGTAGCGATTTCAACATAATGACGCTTATTTTCCAAGAAATTTTGATATATGGTGTTTAAAAATTCTGCCCTTTCACTACCTCTAATCTTAGATGTCATATCAATAGTAACAAGCCTTGAAAGCTCTGAGGCAATCCCGGATGGCAAATTAAGGCTTTTAACCTTATCTGAGAGCCAAGGGGGATTATTTTGATACATATCCGTCCAAAGAGAAATGAAATCGGACATAGAATCAGAGGAGGGAATATTAAGATTAAACACAGAGGAAACAGTTGTTTTTGTGTTAAAAGGCGAAGCCTTTTTAAGAAAATTATTAAAAAAATTCATAATGTCCTCCTAAAAAAGTGAAGGAGTCCTACCAGCCAAGTCGCCTTAAAACTGAATAGGAAAAATAACGCAAATCGTCAAGTGCATGGTCGTTTTCTTTGATGACGGAGTCAGAGTTTAGGGAATTATCCCAACGATAGGATAAAAATTCATTTTTGATATTTTCGCAGCTGCTGTGAAACAAAAGATGCCCGCCGGATAAAAGTGAAGAGGTATAGCGAATACCGTCTAAAACAGAATTTGCCGCCTTTTTAACTGAGAAAAAGCCGTGCTTTTTAATACAGGCAATAAAGGAAGCTGCTGAGGGGTCTATTATGATAGATGAAATAGGATACCCATCAGATAAGGACAAAAGCTCCTTATAATATTCCTCATCAGTTAAGAGTCTGCCATTTCTTCCGCTATGATAAAATTCTTTAATGCGATAGGCAATCTTTCTGGCACTGTCAACACACCAAAGCCCCATAGAGCAAGGATTTAATGTTCCGTAGTCAATGGAAACATAATATTCCCCTGAGGGTGGAATTTCATCAAAGATATGTTTTTGGGGATTAAAAACTGGATAAACAAGCCCCTCAGACGCTATCCATTTCCCTAAGATGTATCGGTCATAAAAAACAGAGCCAAGATATTCCCGCTTTATGTTTTCTTTAACAGATAAAGGAAGGAAAGGATTGTCGTCAATTGAGTATTCCTGATAAAATATATCAGCATTACTATCAATGAATTTTTTAAACCAATGGTTGGGGGATTCAGGGTTACAGCTCCCGTCAAAAAGGCTATAGTCCTTATCAAGACGGGACTTAAGCATATTAAAAACCTCAGGATTCCAGGTTGCAACCTCATCGCCATAGCAGTATTTAATACTTGCTCCGCGAAGACGGTCAACCGAAGAAATATTGTCTGCCCCAAGACAGTACACCGTTTCACCGAAAAGAGTGGCGGTGTTATTTACCCTAATATCGGAAACCAAATAATTTCCCCATATTTTTTGCATAGGTTCAATTACATTTCGCATAAGCGAGCCCCGTGTGTTTCCAAGCAGGACAATAAGACCGTCTTTTCCTTTCATAGAGCGGATACGCTTAGGGATAACAAAATAATCCATATAGGTTTTTCCTGAGCGAGTTGCCCCTGATTTAATATTCCAGCGGTGGTTGGCATTTTGGAAATAATCAAGCTGTTTTTGGGAAAAGGACATCAAATAACCCCTTTAATATTTTTCAGAACATTGTCTAATTTTTTGAGAACCTCATCAGCTGAGCTATTGTCCTCCCCAAGAGTGCATCGAATTTCCTTATATGCCGAAACATCACCACTTGCTAAGGCTTTAGAGCAAAGAGCATAAACCATTCCCAAACGAAAGGTTATTTCCTTTTCACAAAAGCCAAGGCTTATGAGCTTATCTCTGACTTCGTCGTTGTCGATTGGCGTATTCATAAGCTTAAGGACGCAATCCTTAAGCTTTATGCGTGCCATAAGCATCACACTCCTCGCCCTATATATAAAAGGGGAAATGTGGCAAATGGTGTCACAGGGCACAAAAAGACACAGCCCTTAGCTGTGTCTTAATTTAATATTCAAATTTAAAATCTGAAAGGCTTTGATTGTTGTCTATGGTCTTATCAGCAAATTTTTCATAAAGTGGAATTCGTGCTTTATAGAGGGCATCAAGGTCTTTTGAAAGAGGACGCCCCTCTTTGGAAAGAAGAGAGGTGTCACGAAGAATATGATATATAACTCCGTTTTGCTTTAAAGCATATAGGTTTTCCTCTCTGGTAACAACTCCGCCGCCGGTTGAAATAACTTTTCCTGTGCCGCTGCAAACAGAAAGAGTAACCTTTTTCTCAATCTCCCGAAAATAATCCTCCCCGTATTTTTCAAAAATTTCAGGGATAGTCATATTTGTCTCTTTAACAATTTCCTCATCAACGTCAATAAATTCCCGATTTAAATAGGAAGCGATTTCCTTTCCCAAAGTGCTTTT
>JAZROF010000023.1:0-9564 GCA_045648565.1 Clostridia bacterium
AATAACCTTTTGTTTTGCATTTTTGATATTTGCCAGAGGATTCTGATTGCTCTGACAAAGATATGAACACACACCGCATTCAATACAATCAGTTATATTATATTTTTCGCACATATCAAGATCGCCCGATTTTGCATACTGATTAAGATATAAAGGCATTAAATTCATCGGACATCTTTTTACACATTCACCACATCTTACGCAGGGAACATTTTCCTTTTTGGGAAGTGTTAATTTATCAAATGCAAGTATTGCAGATGTGCCTTTTATAACAGGAACATTTAGATCAAACTGTGTTATTCCCATCATAGGTCCGCCCATAATAACTTTTTTAGGATGAGCTTTAAGCCCACCTAAAAACTCAATAACATCAGCCATAGGAGTTCCTATTCTGACTCTGGCGTTGGTTGGGTTTTTAATGCAGTCCCCCGTAACAGTAACAATTCTTGAAATAAGAGGCATTCCGTAAACCACTGCCCTTGCAATAGCGGCACAGGTGTCAATATTGTTTACAACGCATCCCACATCAAGCGGGAGTTTGCCCACAGGAACAGTTCTTCCTGTTATGGCATTTATAAGATGCTTTTCACTGCCCTGAGGATATTTAACCTTAAGGGGAACAATCTCTATTTCATAATCTTTTTCAAGCTTAGCATAGTTAGTCAAAAGCTCAATTGCGTCAGCTTTGTTATTTTCAATTCCTATATAACCTTTTTTGAGACCGAAAATTTTGAGCATAATCTTAAGACCTGTTAAAACCTCTTTAGGGGTTTCAAGCATAGCGCGGTGGTCGGAGGTAAGACAAGGCTCACATTCAGAACCGTTTATAATAACAGTGTCAATGGTCTTTCCCTCAGGAGGAGAAAGCTTAATATGGGTAGGGAAGGTTGCTCCGCCCATACCAACTATGCCTGCCTCACGAACCATATCAACAAGCTCAGAAGAAGTAAAGTCATTAAAGTTTCTCGGCTCACTTTCAAATTCGTTATTATCCTCACCGTCATTTTCTATAATAATAGAATTTGTCATAACTCCAAAATGAGTCATTCTCTCTTCAATTGCAACAACCGTTCCTGAAACAGAGGAGTGAAGATTAGCAGAAACAAATCCATTTGCCTCTGCAATCTTTTGACCCGCAAAAACCTTATCTCCTTTTTTAACGCAAGGAACAGCAGGGGCACCAAGGCTTTGAGATAAAGGGAAAACAAGAATTTTCGGAGCGGGAATATCAATAATCAGCTTGGATTTTGTTGCCGATTTCATATCGTTTGGATGAATACCGCCCTTAAAAGTCTTAATTTCACTTTCGGGAATTAATATTTTAAAGTTATTTAAAAAGGGTATGTTCATAATAAAATCATCCTTTATCCTTTCAAAATTTACTTAACTTAGATCAATTAAATATTATATCATAAGTGAGGCAAAAATGCAAATTAAATAATTTTTTATCAATTTCCCAAATTTTGACATATATTTCTATAAAGTAAGCATATAATAAAAGTCAAGAAAAACAAAAAAGGAGAAATAAGATGCAAAATACGGAGCTTATGACTTATGAGAGGATAGTCCAAAATTCCCCTGATAAGAAAGAGAGGGTATATAAAAAGGATATTTTAGAAAGAATATTTGGAATTTTTATGGGGGCGGCATCGCCTTATTTCGGAATTGCACCCTTTGGCCTTGGTTTTATGACATTGGAAAAACGGCTTTCTCTTAAAGCGCTTATCAGTGCAAGTGCAATATTTTTGGGAAGTCTTTTAATGCTCGATAAGCTTTTAATTGTCCGCTATGCTATGGCAACTATTATTTATCTTATGGCTCTTTTTGTTCTTGAAAAGGATATAAGTCTAAGCAGGAAATCAGCTCCAGTAGTTATGAGTTCGTCTCTTGCTCTGGTTGACCTTACAATAGGATACATAAGGGGGTATAGCTTTATTTGGGCGCTTAATCTTCTTTATGAAATAGCTGGAATTTTTCTCGGTTCTTATACAATGGAAAAAGGAAAAAATATTTTAAGAGGTAAAAGACTTTTTTCAAGAAATCTTTCAGTAGAGGAAAAGCTTTCAGTAATCTTTATTGGGGCACTACTTTTCTTAAGTGTGAAAAGCATAGATTTTATCGACGGGTTTTCCCTTGCAAATGCGTTGGCGGCGTTCCTGATTTTAGGGGCTGCCAGGAGTCTGGGAGCCTCAATGACGGCGGCAGTAGGGATTGGGCTTGGAATGCTTTGTGGAATTGAAACGGATTATTTTCTGCCATTCATGGGGGCTTTTGGCTTTTGCTCCTTACTGACAGGTGCGGTGGCAAAAAAAGGCAAGGTCTGGGCAATTGTGGCTCTTTTAATCTCGGATGCAATAGTTATTGTCTATGTAAACGGGGCTATGCGGGATATGATTAGTATATATGAAATAATTGTTGCATCAGCAGCTTTTTCGGCAGTTCCCGATAAAGGCTACGACCGTTTCGGCAGACTATTTAAAATTAAAAACCCCGACTCTGCCATAATAAGGAAGATAAAAGGGGGCCTCATTTTAAGGCTTAAATCCATTTCAACCTCATTTTCATCGTTGGGGGAAACTATGTCAAAGCTTTCTAAAAACGAAGAGGAGGAGCAAAACGAGGACATAGCTATAGTTTTTGATAAAGCGGCGGACAAGATTTGCTCAAAATGTATTCGCTCCACCGTTTGTTGGGGAAAGGAGTTTAATAACACATATAGAAATTTTTTTAAGGTTTTAGATAAAGTTGACCATAGCGGAGAGGTTAAGGAATGCCACATAAATGACGCGTTTTTATCTAAATGCAAAAATGCGTCCAACCTTGCAACAGAGCTTAACAATCAGCTTAGTATTTACAGAATAAATCACTCATGGCAGAAAAGACTCACAGACAGCCGTCAGGCGGCGTATCAGCAGATTGCGGGAGTATCAAAGATTATAAATGAACTTGCAAGGGAGATAAATGAGGATATAAATTATGACGGACTTCTGGCAAACGAGCTTAAAATGCGGATAGAGAGCAAAGGGATAAAGGTCAGGGATATAAATGTTATAAGAAATCGGGACAGAAAAACACGAGTTGAAATGAGTGTAAGAGAGACTGATTTTAACACAAGAGGAAAGGGCGTCATAAGAGGAGCGGTTTCCTCTGCAGTAGGAAGCGATGTTAATATTTATAAAATAAGAGAGGATGGGGATTATGTTATGATTATGATCGATGAAAGCGAAATTTTCGAAATTGAGCAGGGTTATGCAAGAGCGGGAGCATCGGAAGAAAGTGGAGATAATTTCAAATGCTTTATGCCCGGTGGCGGAAAGTTTGTTATAACCTTAAGCGATGGAATGGGAACAGGCAAACGTGCCTCTCTTGAAAGTCAGGCAATCGTGGAGCTACTTGACAGCTTTCTTAGGGCAGGCTTTGATAAGCACACGGCAGTCAGGCTTATAAATTCCATTATGGTTTTAAAGTCGGAAAACGACTCCTTTGCCACTCTTGATATGTGCATAATAGATTTGCATACGGGAGAGGTTGAGTTTATAAAAACAGGGGCAGAGCCAAGCTTTATAAAGCAGGGAAGAAATGTGGAAACCGTCCGAGCGGCGTCTCTCCCCGTAGGCCTTATGCCCGAAATGGAAGTCTCCACCTTTGCAAGAAAGGTAAAAGAGGGGGATACGATTGTTATGATAACGGACGGCGTTGAAACCAAAGAGGGCGGAGATAAATGGATAAAAGGCTTTATGGAAAGCGTCAATCCCACCTCTGCAACAGACCTGGCACAAAGACTTCTTGAAAGAGCTATAGAGGAGATGGGCGGAAAGCCCTATGATGATATGACGGTCATCTCTTTAAAAATAAGAAAGAAAACAGCATAAAAAGCGGAGCATATGCTCCGCTTTTTATATAGAAAGTAAAATATTTTTTGTATTATATAGTTTTACACTTGCGATTTGGAAAATATTTTGATATAATAATAAAATACCGAATATATTTCGGAGTTTTTCAGAATATATTTACTTTTTTAAAGCTTTTTAATATAATTAAGATAGAAAATAGGGGTGAGGTTTTGGACGCTATTGATTACAAAATTTTGTCTTGTCTTAAAGAAAATTCAAGAGAAAATGCTACAAACATTGGTGAGAAAATCAATCTTTCCACATCTGCGGTTATTGAGCGTATAAAAAAGCTTGAAAACAGCGGGCTTATAAAGAAGTACACTGTTGTAATCGACCAGGGAATTTTAGGAAGAGATTTAAACGCTTTTATTACTGTACGTCTTGAACATCCGAAGCACTATGAAAACTTTGTAAAGAGCGTTAAGGCAAACTCGTTTATTACTGAGTGCTATTACATAGCGGGGGACTTTGACTTTATATTAAAGGTTGTGACAGACCAGAGAAAGAATTTAGAGGAGATTTTAAATTATATCAAATCAATAGACGGTGTTTCCTTTACAAGAACATCGGTAGTTCTTTCGGAAAACAAAAATGAGGCCTGCATTCTCCCTGAAAAAACTATAGTTAAATAATTATTAAATATATAAAAAGGTGGTAAAATTATGATTATCGGTATTCCAAAAGAGATTATGCACGGTGAGGGCCGTGTATCTGCAATTCCTGAAACAGTTGCACTTCTTAAGGCAGAGGGGTTTGATGTTTTAGTTGAAAACTCAGCAGGTGAAGGTGCTCTTTTTTCTGATGCAGAATATGCACAAGCAGGTGCTACAATGATAGCTGATTGCGAAGAGCTTTACGCAAAATCAGACATTATTCTTAAGGTTAAAGAGCCTCAGTTTAATGAAGCTAAAGGTAAGCATGAAGTTGATATGATGCATGAGGGACAGTACCTTATTACATTTATTCACCCAGCTTCTCCTGTTAACCACGAAATGGTTAAGAATATGGCAGCAAAGGGTGTAATCAGTCTTACACTTGATGGTGTTCCACGTATTTCAAGAGCGCAGAAGATGGATGCTCTTTCATCAATGAGTACTTGTGCAGGCTATAAGGGTATTCTTATGGCAGCAAACGATCTTAAGAAATTTATCCCTCCGATTTTCTGTGCAGTAGGTCAGGTTAAGCCTTGTAATGTACTTGTTATCGGAACAGGCGTTGCAGGTCTTCGTGCACTTGCTACAGCTAAAGGCCTCGGCGCTATTACATATGCAGCAGACATTCGTCCGGCGGCAGCTGAACAGGCTATGAGCCTTGGTGCAAAGATTATCGACACAGGCGTTCCTGCTGAAATCGCAGTAGGTGAAGGCGGCTACGCAAACGAGCTTCCTGAAGAATGGCTTGTTAAAGAAAGAGCGGCACTTGCTGATACAATCAAGGATATGGATATTATCTTCTGTTCTGCACTTGTTCCAAGTAAACTTGCTCCTGTACTTCTTACAGAAGAACTTGTTAAAACAATGAAGCCGGGTGCGGTTATCGTTGATATTTCTATTGACCAGGGCGGTAACTGTTCTATCACAGAGCCAGGTGAAACAGCTGTTAAGCATCAGGTTACAATCGAAGGTATCAAGAATATTCCTGGTATGCTTCCAACAAGCTCAACATGGATGTTCTCACACAATATTTACAATCTTGTTAAGTATCTTGCAAAAGACGGCACAATCAGCCTCGATATGAATGATGATATCGTTAAGGGCATTCTCACAACTATTAACGGTGAGATTGTTCACAAGGGTGCCCTTGAAGCAATGAATAAATAGTTGTTAAATAAGTAAGCTATATCAACCCGCACTCTTTTTGGGTGCGGATTGATGCGTATAAGGGAGGATTTAGTCTATGGGAATTATTTTAATACTTATATTTATAGTAGCGGCAATCGTTGGCTACTTCATAATCAACAAAGTGCCGACACTTCTTCACACACCTTTAATGTCGGGGATGAATGCACTTTCAGGAATAACCGTTCTTGGTGCTCTTACAACCATTGCAGTAGTTGTTAAGGATTATAGCTCTGTACTCAGTACCATAATTGGTATTCTTGCTATTATCTTTGCGATGGTAAATGTGGTTGGCGGCTTTGCTGTTACAGGCAGAATGCTCAGAATGTTTAAGTCAAAGGAGGACAAATAAATGATAATAGATACAGTTTATTACATAATAAGTGCAGTTCTTGTTTTAGGCGTTCTTCTTGGAATAAGCATGATGAGTAAGGTTAAAAGTGCAAACGGCGGTAACACTCTTTCTGCTATCTGCACACTTTTTGCGATTCTTATTGTAATGTATGACTGTGAAATCCTTACTGCATGGCAGGCGTGGCTTGGTCTTGCAATAGGAACAGTTTTAGGAATTATCGGTGCTGTTAAAGTAAAAATGATAGAAATGCCCCAGGCAGTAGCACTTCTTAACGGATTTGGCGGTCTTGCAAGTGCATTGGTGGCAATTCTGACAATTCAGCAGACTAACAGCAGATTTGAAATCTATGTTGGGGCGATTGCTCTTGTGGTGGGCTTTGTAACTTTCACAGGAAGCGTTGTGGCAGCAGGGAAGCTCCATAAGCTTCTTCCACAGAAGCCTGTTGTATGGAAAGCACACTCTTTCATAGTTGCAGTAACGATTATTGCGACAGTACTTGCAGTTATTCTTTGCCCTGAGTGTATGTGGCTTATCTCAATTCTTTCTGCTTTCTTCGGAATTGCCTTTGCAATCCGTGTAGGCGGTGCGGATATGCCTATCACAATTTCACTCCTTAATTCATTAAGCGGTGTTGCAGGAGGTATAGCTGGTATTGCGGTTGGCGATGTTCTTCTTGTTGCAATAGGCGGTATAGTTGGGGCTTCAGGTCTTCTCCTTACACAGATTATGTGCAGAGCAATGAACAGAAGTCTTATAAGCATTTTAGTTGGCGGCAAGGTAAAAAAGGCTGCCGTTAAAACTGAAAAAGCAGCAGATGAAACTAAAAAAGAAGAGCCTAAAAAGGAAGAAAAGATAGACGCGGGCGAAATTTTATCAAATGCCAAAAAGGTTATAATTGTTCCGGGCTACGGTATGGCACTCGGTCAGGCACAGAGCGTTGTTAAAACATTTGCCGATAAGCTTGAAGCAAACGGGGCAGAAGTTAAATATGCAATCCATCCGGTAGCAGGAAGAATGCCTGGGCATATGAATGTTCTTCTTTGCGAAGTTGATGTTCCTTATGATAAGCTATACGAAATGGATGCAATAGACGGTGAATTCAAAGAATGTGATGTAGCAGTTATCATCGGTGCAAACGATGTTGTAAACCCTGCTGCAAACACAGCAGAGGGAACACCGATTTACGGTATGCCGGTTTTAAGTGCAGCTGATGCAAAACACGTTATCGTTTGTAACTTTGACGACAAGCCGGGTTATGCAGGCGTTCCGAATCCGCTTTATGAATCTGAAAATACAATTATGATGCTCGGCGATGCAAAGGAAACTGTAGCAAAGCTTATGGCATCAATCGGAGCTGCTGTGGCAGACACCAAAGAGGAAGAGGCAGTTAAAGAAAATGTAAACACAGGGGATATTCTTAAGAATGCTAAAAAGGTTATAATCGTACCGGGTTACGGTATGGCACTTGGTCAGGCACAGAGCGTTGTTAAAACTTTTGCTGATAAGCTTGAAGCAAACGGGGCAGAAGTTAAATATGCAATCCATCCGGTAGCCGGAAGAATGCCGGGGCATATGAACGTTCTTCTTTGCGAAGTAGATGTTCCTTATGATAAGCTATACGAAATGGATGCAATAGACGGCGAGTTCAAAGAATGTGATGTAGCAGTTATCATCGGTGCAAACGATGTTGTAAACCCTGCTGCAAACACAGCAGAGGGAACACCGATTTACGGTATGCCTGTTTTAAGTGCGGCAGATGCAAAACACGTTATCATTTGTAACTTTGATGATAAACCAGGTTATGCAGGCGTTCCGAATCCGCTTTATGAAGCTGAAAATACAATTATGATGCTTGGTGATGCAAAAGAAACTGTAGCAAAGCTTATGGCATCAATCTAAAGATGTATTATGATAAAACGAAGTCCATTTCTGGACTTCGTTTTTTTATAGGAGAAGGAAACCGTCAAACTGTATGATGATATGACCGTCATATCTTTAAAAATAAGAAAAAAGAGCGCATAATAAAAAGGCTGGACCTCTCGTCCAGCCTTTTAGTTTTTTGAACACGCCTTAATAATAAGCCAAATTATAAGGATTCCTATCCACGCTCCAGCTGTTATTAAACACATGAAAAGATGAAATATTACCATTCCACCGCTTGTGCCACCGCCATTATTTGCCATAATAATTTCTCCTTAATTAACAAATTTTGATAAAATTGAAGCAGAAATAATTATTGATTTGCTTTCCACTTGTAAAAACCTTCTACCATGATTTTATCTGATTTTGATGCATTTCCGTTAAAATAACGAACCTTTGCGTCTTGCAAATCTTGAGCGGTATAATCACTTCCACAACCTGATAAAAGCAAGCAAGATGTCAAGGAAAGCGCAATAAAAACCATACAAAAAATTTTTCTCATGTCCACACCTCCTAAAAAGTCTTTTTATAGCCTATATAGTATCATATATAGCCTACTTTGTCAATACTTATAGTCTATAATTAGTCTATAAAGTTATAAGAGGTGATTGAATGGACACTTATACATTAGTCAAAAACAGGATTTTATGTTTGTGCGAAGAAAAGAGAATAACGATAAATAAATTGGCAACAGAATCAGGGGTAGCCCCGTCAACTATTAAAAATATTTTATATGGCAAAAGTCAAAATCCAGGCGTTGTTACATTAAAAATGCTCTGTGATGGTTTGGGTATATCGCTAATGGAGTTTTTTGACACCGACGAATTTAAAAGTCTTGAACAAGAAATAAGATAACTAAAAGAGGATGGATTTTCTCCATCCTTTTTATTATGCATCGCGTTTCATACAAAAGCAGGCGAAGGCAGAGATAAAAAATAAGGGTAGAATTAAATCTACCCTTATTTGATACATCTAAGAAATTACATATTCTTGATAGCTGCCTGAGCCGCTGCAAGTCTTGCAATCGGAACACGGAATGGTGAACAAGATACATAATCAAGTCCGATTTCGTGGCAGAACTCAACAGATACAGGGTCGCCGCCGTGCTCACCGCAGATACCGCAGTGCATTGAAGGACGAACCTTTTTACCTTCTGCAACAGCCATCTTCATAAGCTTACCAACACCTGTCTGGTCGAGCTTAGCGAAGGGATCGTTTTCAAAGATCTTTGCATCATAGTAAGCATCGAGGAACTTACCTGCATCGTCTCTTGAGAAGCCGTATGTCATCTGTGTAAGGTCGTTTGTACCGAAGCAGAAGAATTCAGCTTCGCCTGCAATAACGTCAGCTGTGAGACAAGCTCTGGGTATTTCGATCATTGTACCAACTTCGTACTTAAGATCTGCACCGGCAGCTGCAATTTCAGCGTCTGCTGCTTCTACAACAACATTCTTAACGAACTTGAGCTCCTTGATATCGCCAACGAGCGGAATCATGATTTCCGGCTTGATGTTCCAATCAGCGTGTGCCTTCTTTACGTTGATGGCAGCGCGGATAA
>JAZROF010000024.1:0-12691 GCA_045648565.1 Clostridia bacterium
AAGCGGTAAGGCACCGGATTTTGATTCCGGCATTTCGTAGGTTCGAATCCTGCTATCCCTGCCAGGGCCATTAGCTCAGTTGGCAGAGCACTTGACTTTTAATCAAGTTGTCCGGAGTTCGAATCTCCGATGGCTCACCAAAAAATCCGTACACGATAGTGTGCGGATTTTTTACTTATTACCTATTCACTCTTCACTATTCCCTAAAAATGTTTGAGAGCTTTTTCTTTTAATAAAAGAAAAACCCGGCTGAATTAGCCGGGTTAATATTTTATTTTGTGCCGAAAATTCTGTCGCCTGCATCGCCCAGGCCTGGAACAATGTAGCCAATTTCATTTAAGCCTTCATCAACATTTGCACAGAAAATTTCAACATCAGGATGAGCCTTTGAAAGAGCTTCTATCCCTTCCGGAGCAGCTATTAAGCATAAGAACTTAATATGCTTTCCGCCATAAGATTTAATCTGAGTTATTGCATCGATTGCAGAGCCGCCCGTTGCAAGCATCGGGTCAACAACAACAATCAATCGCTCCTCGATGTCCGTAGGAAGTTTACAGTAGTATTCGTGAGGCTCTAAGGTTTCCTCATCACGATACATTCCAATATGGCCAACCTTTGCAAAAGGAACAAGATTTAAAAATCCGCTTACCATTCCAAGGCCTGCTCTTAAAATCGGAACAACTGCCAATTTTCTTCCTGCAAGTACTTTCTTTGTAGTTTTTTCCATGGGTGTTTCGATTTCAACATCCATAAGAGGTAAATCTCTAAGTGCCTCATAGCACATAAGCATTGTTATTTCTTCAACAGATTCACGAAATTCCTTATTGGAAGTTTCCTTCTGTCTCATAATTGTTGTTTTGTGCTGAATAAGCGGATGGTCAAATATCGTAACCTTTGCCATTCTATATCATCTCCTACTGTTCTTTTGCTTTTGATACTATAAGGTTAACCAAAATACCTAAAATCAATGCACAAGCGATTGATGTTAATGTAACCTGACCGAATGTAAGTGTAAGTCCGCCGATACCTGAAATAAGAATTGTTGATACAACGAACAAATTCTTATTCTGGTTAAGGTCAACTGCCTGAATCATCTTAAGACCGGATACTGCGATAAAGCCGTAAAGAGCCATACATACACCACCCATTACGCAAGATGGAATAGAGTTAACAAATGCAACAAATGGAGAAATGAAAGCGATAACGATTGCCATAATTGCAGCTGTTATAATTGTGTAAACAGATGCGTTCTTTGTAATAGCAACACAGCCAACAGATTCGCCGTATGTTGTGTTAGGACATCCACCAAAGATTGCACCAACGATTGAACCGATACCATCGCCGAGAAGTGTTCTGTGAAGACCAGGTTCACGGAGAAGGTCTTTTTCAATAATTGAAGAGATGTTCTTGTGGTCAGCTAAATGCTCTGCAAATACAACGAATGCAACAGGAATGTATGCAACAGCAACTGTTCCTATATAGCTTGGTGTTATATCCTTTAAACCAACAACTGCGTTCTGGAATGTGAATTCAGGAACTGATAAGAAGGTTTTAAGTGTTACACCTTCTGCAACTAAAGCCTTAAATGGTTCAACATTTAATATTTTAAGTGCGTCAACATTGCACTGATATCCGATGATTGTGAAGATTCCGCAAGCTGCGTAACCTGCTAAGATACCGAAGATAAACGGAATAAGTCTTCCGTATTTCTTACCGTAAGTTGAGGAAATAATTGTTACAAAAAGAGTAATAATACCACAAAGAACAGTGATAAGCGGAGAAGCAACAGCTACTCCATCAACAACTACGCTTCCCTTTAAGATATCGCCAATAGCGTTTCCTGCAAGAGAAAGACCGATAATTGCAACTGTTGTGCCAATAACCGCAGGCGGCATAAGCTTGTCTATCCAGTTTACGCCTGCAACCTTAACGATTATTGCAATAAGAACATAAACAAGACCTGCAAAAATTGCACCGAAGATTAAACCTGCATAGCCGATTTCCATTGAAGCAGCACCTGCAAAAGCTGCAGCCATTGAACCAAGGAATGCAAAGGATGAACCTAAGAACACTGGGCTTTTTTTCTTTGTAAAGAGAACATAAACGAGTGTTCCTACGCCTGCACCTACGAGTGCTGCTGCCGGGCTCATACCATTACCGATTATAACAGGAACAACAAGTGTTGCTGTCATAATAGCAAGAAGCTGCTGGAGTGCGAAGATGAGAAGCGCACCAAATTTGGGCTTATCATCTACCTGATAAATCATTTTCATTTTTCAAATCCCCCTAAAAATATTTTTTATTTTTGGTTTTTACTACCACTTCAAAATATACCAAAATACGACACCCTTGTCAATAGTTATTTTGGTTACTTTTTACTATAAAATAGTAAAACCCCAAGAGGCACAAGCCTTTGGGGTTTTAAAAATTATTTTGTAAATTTTTCTAAATCGTTCCATATTTTCAGGATGGTTTCTTCTGCTTCTTCAACTGTCTTGCCCTTGCTTCCCATATAGAACTTGATTTTAGGCTCAGTTCCCGATGGGCGGACAGCACACCAACAGTTATCCTCCATTTCAAACAAAACTACATTTGATTTTGGGAGCATAATTTTCTCTTCTTCGCCATTTTCCACATTCTTCTTTATTCCCTTTTCGTAGTCGCTTAAGGATAAAACTTTTTTCCCGCCTATATTTAAAGGAGTGCTCTCCCTCACAGCTTTCATAATTTGGACGATTTTTTCTTTTCCGTCTAACCCTTCAAGCTCAACGGAAATTGCCTTTTCCCTGAACACTCCATATTTTTCATAAAGAGCCATCAGCCCTTCATAAAGGCTCATTCCTTTTGCCCTGTACCAAGCCGCCATTTCGGTTATAAGCATTGTTGCAACCACACCGTCTTTATCTCTTGCATAAGTTCCAACTAAATAACCATAGCTTTCTTCAAAGCCCAAAAGATAGGTATGGTTTTGCTTCTCCTCAAACTCTTTAATTTTCTCTCCGATAAATTTAAATCCTGTTAAAACATTCATAGCCTCAATTCCGTAGGCTTTACATATTACATCTGTCATATATGTTGTTACAATTGTCTTTATAACAACCCCGTCTTTTGGAAGATTGTTGTTTTCTCGTCTTCCGTTTAATATATACTCGGTTAAAAGTGCCCCTACCATATTCCCCGTAAGAGGAATATAATCCCCTTTGTTGTCACGAAGAACAATTCCTACTCTGTCGCAGTCGGGGTCTGTTCCTATTATAAAGTCCACATCATTTTCCTTTGCCATTTCTATGGCAATATTAAAGGCTTCCTTATTTTCAGGGTTTGGAGATTTAACCGTCGGGAAATCTCCATTTGGCTCAAGCTGTTCTTCAACTAACAGAACATTTTTAAAGCCTACCTTTTTAAGCATTTTGCGAACAGGGACATTTCCGCTTCCGTGGAGAGGAGTATAGATAATTTTAAAATCATCACTGACTTTTGAAACGGCGTCTTTGTTTATTTGCTGTTCCATAACCTTTTCAAGATAAATTTCATCAAATTCCTCGCCGAAAAATTCAATAAGTCCACTGTTTTTTGCCTCATCAAAAGGCATAGTTTTTACATCTTCAAATATATCTGTTTTGCCGATTACTTCTAAAACTTTATCCGAAAGCTCAAGCGAAGCCTGACCGCCGTCTTCGCCATAAACCTTATATCCGTTATACTTTGCAGGGTTATGACTTGCTGTTACCATTACGCCTGCCGATGCATTAAAATGACGAACCGCAAAGGAAAGCTGAGGAACCGGTCTTAGAGCGTCAGACAGATACACCTTTATTCCGTTTGCCGCAAGAACACACGCAGTTTCTCTTGCAAAAAGCTCTGAATTGTTTCTTGAGTCATAGGAAATCGCAACGCCTTTTTCGATTGACTCTTTCCCCTGACTTATAACAAAGCCTGCAAGGCCTTGTGTCGCTCTGCGGACAGTATAAATATTCATCATATTTGTTCCGGCACCCATTACTCCGCGAAGACCTGCTGTTCCAAACTCTAAATCTTTATAAAATCTTTCTTTTATTTCATTATCATCGTCCTTAATTGCCAACAGCTCAACTTTGGTTTTTTCATCAACCACTTCGCTTTTTAGCCATTTCTCATATTGATTTTTATATGTCATATTCATTCCTCCAGCTTTTTAAATCTTTAATAAATTTTACCATTTTATTGATTAGTTGTCAATTAGATTTCTTCTACAATATTCTTTTATTTACGACAAAATAATATTCTTGTTGCATTATTTTTTTTGCTATGATATAATTTATACGTATTTGTATTTACTTTAGGTTCTATTATCGGAGACAGTTTATAGTTTAGGAGGTGATCTCTTTGGCGGAAATTAAATGCTTATCCTGCGAGGCGGTTATTGACTTTGAAACTCTTGATGCAATTGATAATACCTGCCCATACTGTGGGACAACTGTTTATACATCTAAAAACATATCTGTAACCACAAAAAGAGCAGAAAAAAAGTCAAGATTTAAGTTTCTCAAAAAGCCCTCCTTTCTTTATCCTCTTTTTGCGGGGATTCTTTTGATTATTGCAATTTTATATTTCGTTATTATCCCGTCAATCCGCTATAACACAGCTGTTACCCTTATGGATAGCGGAAAAGGCGATGAAGCTATTTCTATTTTTATGGAGCTTGGAGATTACCGTGACAGTTCTCTTCGTTGTATGATTTTATATGGCCGAACAAGAAATAGCGAAAGTGATTTTAAGAACTACATCGCAACAGGGAAAAATCATACCATAGGGCTTATTTCATCAGGAGAGGTTATTGCCACAGGAATCAATCTTTACGGGCAAACAGATGTTTCTTCTGTTAAAGACGCCATTGCTGTTGCCGCAGGGGAAAATCATTCCGTTATTCTTCTCTCTTCGGGAAAAGTTAAAGCAATAGGAAACAACGCATCAGGACAATGCAATACAAAAAAATGGAAAAACATTATTGCAATCGGGGCAGGCAAAGATTACACCGCTGCAATAGATAATAAAAACTCCGTTCTTTTTGCAGGGGATAAAGATTCTCCTCTTGCTGAAATTTCAACTTGGAAAGATATTGTTTCTCTGGCAACGGGGAACAACCATATAATAGGTATAACCTCAAAAGGGGATGTTTTGGCAGTTGGGGATAACAGCTTCGGTCAGTGCAATGTTTCGGGGTTTAAAAATATTACGGCGGCGGCTGTTGGAGAGGCACATACAGTTCTTCTTCACTCTGACGGAACTGTTTCCTCCATAGGCAGTAACCTCTATGGTCAAGGTGCCGTTTCAAAATGGGAGGATATTTTAACAGTTTCAGCGGGAAGCTATCACACTCTTGCCCTTAAAGCGGACGGCGAAGTCCTCTCCACCGGGCTTAACACTTTTAAGCAATGTAACGTTTCTTTCTGGTCGGATGTGGTTGCAATTTCTGCAGGAGACGACTTTTCCGTTGGCCTTACTCTAAACGGAAAGCTTTTATCCTGCGGAAATAATGATTATAATAAACGAAGCCTTTCCGACTGGCTCTTATTCCTGCCAAAGGAAAAGGATATAATCGAAAATTCCGAAAAATAATTTTATTTTTTCTCTTGACAACAAAAAATCACTATGCTATAATACAAGAAATTTAGTTTTGAGGTAATTATTATGCGTAACTTACTTCCTATGACAAGTGCATATTTTTATTTTAGCTTTACAGGTTTTTATTACCGTAAAGCTTATTTGCGTGCATAGGCGAGTTATTACCGTTATTTTTAAAAACGATAAGTATTAAATCTTGCAGCACGCTCTGCAAGATTTTTTTATTTTTATAAGCCATACATTTTTAAGGAGATGTTTTAAAATGATAGTTGTATTAAAAGAAAGCAGAAACGATGAACAAGTAAGCAATCTTGTGGACTGGATTAAGAGCTTAGGTCTTGACATCCATTTCATTCAGGGAACTCACAGAACAGTTATGGGGCTTTTAGGGGATACCTCTTTGGTTGACATTGATTTGGTTAAAGCCCTTGAATTCGTTGAAGATGTTATGCGAGTTCAGGAGCCATATAAAAATGCAAACAGGAAGTTCCACCCTGATGACACAGTTATAAATATAGGAAATGCAACTGTGGGGGGCGGAAGCTTGGCTCTTATCGCAGGGCCTTGCTCTGTTGAGTCGGAAGAACAGATTTGTGAAATCGCAAAATCAGTTAAAGCATCGGGGGCGACTATGCTCCGCGGAGGTGCTTTTAAGCCAAGAACTTCCCCTTATGCTTTCCAGGGACTCAGAAAAGAGGGCATAAACCTCCTTCTTCAGGCAAAAAAGGAGACAGGTCTTCCTATCGTAACTGAAATTATGGATATTTCACATATTGATTTATTCAATGAGGTTGATGTTATTCAGGTTGGGGCAAGAAATATGCAGAACTTCGAGCTTTTAAAAGAGCTTGGAAAAACAAAGAAGCCTATCCTTTTAAAGAGAGGTTTATCAAGTACAATCTCCGAACTTTTAATGAGCGCTGAATACATTATGGCAGGCGGAAACGAAAATGTTATCCTTTGCGAAAGAGGTATTCGTACCTTTGAAACCGTAACAAGAAACACTCTTGATTTATCCTGTATCCCTGCTCTTCGGCTCGCAACCCATCTTCCTATTATAGTTGACCCGTCCCACGCAACAGGGGTTGCAAAATTTGTTCCGTCTATGTCCCGTGCAGCAGTTGCAGCCGGTGCTGACGGTCTTATAATTGAAGTGCACAACGACCCGGCCCACGCTCTTTGCGACGGTGCTCAGTCTCTTACACCAAGCGATTACGACAAGCTCACAAAAGAGGTCAGCGCAATTCACAGTGTTGTTAAGAATTTTGATTAGGAGGAAGAAAAATGAATATCGGTGTTATTGGTATGGGGTTAATCGGAGGCTCCTTAGCCAAGGCTATTTCCGAAAATACCTCTCATACTGTTTTAGGTTTTGATAAAAATGAAAGTGTTATTTGCAGGGCAAAGCTTCTCGGAGCAATAAAAGAGGAATTTTCTTTGCAAAATCCCAGCTGTTGTGATATAATTATTTTAGCTTTATATCCTGATGATTCCATTGCAGTCTTTAATGAAATTGCACCCCTTTTAAAACCGGGGACTGTGGTTATTGACTGCGGGGGTGTTAAAGAATATATTTGCGAAAGAATAAGACCTGTTGCCAAGGAATACGGCATCAACTTTATTGGCGGACACCCTATGGCAGGTATTGAAAAAATCGGATTTGACTATTCAAATAAGGAGCTTTTTAAAGACGCTTCAATGATTTTAACCCCTTATGCCGACACAGACATCAAGACTCTTGCGGAAATTAAAAAGCTTTTTGAGGGGATAGGTTTCGGGACTACCACTATCGTAAGCCCTAAAGAGCACGATGAGGTAATCGCATACACATCTCAACTTGCACATATTCTTTCAAGCGCATATGTTAAATCTCCTACCGCTCCCCGTCATCACGGAATGTCGGCAGGAAGCTTTAAGGATATGACTCGCGTTGCTTACCTTAACGAAAATATGTGGAGCGAACTTTTTATGGAAAATCGGGAAAATCTTTTATTTGAGATTGATACTTTAATCAAAAATCTTTCTGATTACAAAAGTGCCATCGAAAATAATGACCAGACTAAACTTACTGCACTTTTAAAAGATGGCCGTAATATAAAGGAGAATATTTAAAATGGATATTGTTACCGTAGGGGGAGTTAAAAATCCTTATGACTGCATCATCGGAAGCGGAGTTTCTTCTCTTCTTCCTGAAAAAATTGCGGCTTTAACAAAGGCAAAAAAGGTTCTTTTAATAACCGATGACAATGTTGATTTGTTATATGGAGAAAAAGTTAAGAGCCTTATTGAAGAGGGTGGATTTTTGTGCCATAAATTTGTTTTCCCTCACGGAGAGGAGCATAAAAATCTTACTACGGTAGCTGATATTTTAGAATTTGCGGCACAAAAGGAGCTTTCCCGCTCCGACTGTGTTGTTGCATTAGGTGGCGGAATCGTGGGGGATGTTGCGGGATTTTGTGCATCTTGTTTTCTTAGGGGAATAGATTACATTCAAATGCCCACTACTTTTCTTTCTGCAATCGATTCTTCCGTTGGCGGAAAGACGGGGGTTAACTTAATGCAGGGTAAAAACCTTGCAGGAGCTTTTTATCAGCCAAAGGCTGTTATCTGCGACACAGATTTTCTCTCTACTCTCTCCCCTGACATTTTTATGGATGGCACAGCGGAAGCTATTAAATACGGCGTTATTTTTGACAGAGAATTATTTGATAAGTTCAAGACCGATTTTAAAGCTGATATATCATCAATTATAAAGAAATGTATTTCCCTTAAAGCTGAGATTGTCAAGAAAGACGAGTTTGACAAGGGTGAAAGACAGCTCCTTAATTTCGGGCATACAATCGGCCACGCCATTGAAAAATGTTCTGATTTTAAGATAAGCCACGGAAAAGCCGTTGCAATCGGTATGGTTATGGCAGCTCGTGGCGGAGCGAAAATGGGCCTTGTTAAAACCGACTTTTCGGAAGAAATTGCATCGGTTAATGCTTTAAATGGTTTGCCTGTTTTTGCTGATTTTTCAGTAGAGGCACTTCTTGATGCTATGCTTAAAGACAAAAAGCGGTCTTCGGACGAAATTACTCTTGTTATTCCTGAACAAATCGGAAATTGCAAGTTGTTTAAGATTCCAACCGACTCACTTGATGAGTTTATAAAATCTGCAATCTAGGAGGAAATTATGGATATTTCTTTGAAATGGGAAAATATCGGCGAAAATGCTCAGGCAATCATTTCAAAATCTGATGCACACAGAGCTTTAATTGCCGCTGCCCTTTCTGATAAACCTACGAAATTCAATATTTCCTCTTTCTCCAAAGATATAGAGGCAACTTTATCCTGCCTTATTTCTTTAGGGGCAAGGGCAGAAAAAGACGATAACTCCCTTACTCTCTATCCTATTGATAAAATGGCAGAGAGTCCCGTTCTTGACTGCAATGAATGTGGCTCTACTTTGAGGTTTTTAATCCCCGTTGCGGCTGCGGTAGCCGAAAACCCTGTCTTTACAGGAAAAGACGGTCTCAAAAAGAGGCCTCTTTCTCCTCTACTTTCTGAAATGGAGAAAAAGGGCTGTCATTTTTCAGAAAAGTCTATTCCTTTTACTGTTTCAGGCTCGCTTAATAGCGGAGAATTTACTCTTCCCGGAAACATAAGCTCTCAATTTATTTCGGGACTTTTATTCACTCTTCCGCTTTTAGATGGGGACAGCAAAATTGTTCTTTCTTCCCGCCTCGAATCTGAGGCTTATGCAGATATGACAATTGACACATTAGAAAAATTTGGCATACATATTGAAAAAGAAGATGACGGCTATATTATAAAAGGAAATCAAAAATATATTAGTCCGAACGAATATACTGTCGAGGGGGACTGGTCAAACATCGCTCCCTTTATGGCGGCGGCAGCTATGGGCGGAGAGATTAATGCCTATGGTCTTAACCCCGATTCAAAGCAGAGCGATAAAAACATTTTATCCGTTCTCCATAAATTCGGGGCGGAAATTAAATATGAAAACTCAACTTACATAGTTAAAAAGAAAGATACAAACCCAATAGAAATTGATGTTTCTCAGTTTCCTGACCTTTTCCCCGTTATTGCGGTTTTAGCCTGCACTGCGGAGGGAAAGTCCCTTTTATATAACGCAAAACGGCTTAGAATTAAAGAAAGCGACCGTATTGAGTCAACCCTTTCTTTAATCAAAAGTCTTGGGGGAAATGCCGAGGCGGACGAAGCATCCCTTACCATTTACGGTAGCGGTTCATTAGTTGGAGGGGTTTGCAACAGTTTTAACGACCACAGAATTGTTATGGCGGCAGCTGTTGCGTCAGTAATATCAAAAGATGCTGTTACCATAAAAAATGCAGAGGCAATAGATAAGTCCTATCCGGACTTTTTCACCCATTTTAAATGCACGGGAGGTATTTACCAATGTCATCACAAATAGGAGAAAAAATTAAAATCTCAATCTTTGGCGAATCCCATGGGGAGGCAATCGGTGTTTTGATTGATAATCTTCCCTCAGGAGAGAAAATTGACGAAGAGGCACTTCGTGCCTTTATGTTTCGCCGTCAGGGAGGAAACAATCCTTATTCCACCCCAAGAAAAGAGGCGGACACTGTTAAGTTCCTTTCAGGTGTATATAACAAAGTGACAACGGGAACTCCCCTTTGTGCAATAATTGAAAACAACAATACACGCTCAGGAGACTATAATAGTGACATTCCCCGTCCGGGCCATGCAGATTTTACTGCACTTTCCCGCTACGGCGGATTTTCAGACCCTCGTGGTGGGGGGCATTTTTCAGGGCGACTTACAGCTCCTCTTTGCGTTGCAGGAGGAATTCTTTCCCAAATCTTATCAAGACGGGGAATTAAAATTATAAGCCATATTTACTCTATCGGTAATGTTTGCGACACTCCTTTTAATCCCATTTCTCCTGATGTTTCAGACATTTGCCCTGACTTTCCTGTTTTAAATGAGGAAGTTAAAGAGGAAATGCAAAAGGAAATCCTTTCGGCAAAAGAAAATCTTGACTCCGTTGGGGGAGTTGTTGAATGTGCAATTTTGGGCGTTCCTTGTGGAATTGGAAACCCGATTTTTGGCGGAATTGAAAATAAAATTTCAAATACGGTTTTCGGAATCGGTGCTGTTAAAGGAATTGAGTTCGGTATTGGCTTTGAGGCATCAAAGCTTTTAGGCTCAGAAGTTAATGACCCGTTCATAGTTGAAGACGGGGAGATTAGAACTAAAACCAATAACCACGGCGGAATTTTAGGGGGAATTTCCTCAGGAATGCCAATAATTTTCCGCACGGCTTTTAAGCCTACCCCATCCATTGGGAAACCGCAACAATCTGTAAATATCAAAGACCTTAAAGAGACCACTTTAGAGATTGTGGGCAGACACGACCCCTGCATTGTGCCTCGTGCCCTGCCTTGCATAGAATCGGCGGCGGCGATTGCAATTGCTGACCTTTTACTTTAGTTTTGGAGATGAATAGTATGGACCTTAACGAGTGCAGAGCACAGATTGATAAAATCAATAATGAAATTCTTGACCTTTTTCTAAAGAGAATGGAAATTTCTACAGCCGTTGCTGACTATAAGCAAAAGAATAATATGCCTATTTTGCAAAAAGACCGCGAAAAAGCTATTTTAAACCTTATGGCTGAAAAATCGGGGGAGGAATTTGCCCCTTATTCCAAAATTCTCTTTTCAATAATTATGAACTTAAGCCGTTCTTATCAGGCAACAAAAAAGGGGGCTGACGAATCTCTTTGTGTTTCTTTGATTAAGAAGGCTCTTTCAAATGCCAAAGAGGCATTTCCAGCATTCGCTACCGTTGCCTGTCAGGGGACTGATGGAGCATACTCTCATTTGGCTTGTAACAAAATCTTTGAAAGTGCTGATATTTCTTTTTATAAAACCTTTGACGAGGTTTTTTCCGCCATTGAACGAGGGGATTGTAAATACGGCATTTTACCTATTGAAAACTGTTTGCACGGCTCTGTAAATCAGGTTTACGACCTTATGAGAAATCATAATTTCTTTATAGTTAAGGGATTAAAACTTAAAATCAGCCATAACCTTTTGGGTAAAAAGGGGGCAAAGCTTGAAGACATTACCGACATATATTCTCACGAGCAGGCAATCGGACAATGCTCCGATTTTCTAAAAAGCCACCCTCATATAAAAGTACATATATGCGAGAATACGGCTATGGCGGCAAAGGCGGTTTCAGAGACTGAGGGAATCTCCTCCACTTCCATTTCCTCTTTTGAGTGTGCAGAAATTTACGGTCTTGAGCCTCTTTGCGAAAATATCGCAAATTCAGACTATAACTATACCCGTTTTATCTGCATTTCAAAAGACCTTGAAATTTATAAAGGCTCAGATAAAATCAGTCTTATGCTTTCTCTTCCTCACGAGCCTGGCTCGCTTTTTAACCTTATGTCAAGATTTGCAGCTCTTAATCTTAACATAACCAAGCTTGAAAGCAGGCCCGTATCGGGAAGTGATTTTGAATACCTTTTCTATTTTGATGTTGAGGCATCTGTTTTTTCCGAAAAGGTTTTATCACTTATTTCAGAGCTTAATCGGGAAAATAACGCTGTCTTCCTCGGCAGTTATTCAGAACTTTAGGGGGGAACTGCTATGAAATTTGCACTAATCGGCGAAAGCTTATCCCACAGTTTTTCAAAAATTATTCACGAGGCTATGGGAAAATATGAATATGATTTAGTTCCTCTAAAAAAAGAAGAGCTTTCCGGCTTTATTGAAAATCCCGAATATAAGGGTTTTAATGTTACCATTCCTTATAAAAAGGAGATTATGTTTTTCTGCGATTGTCTTGCTCCCTCTGCCTTAAAAATCGGCAGTGTTAATACTGTTATTAAAAAAGAAGGCAGACTTTATGGCTATAATACGGACTATGATGGTTTTTTAGCCCTAACGAAACTTATAAATATTGATTTTAAGGACAAAAAGGTTGCAATACTTGGCTCGGGTGGAACTTCCCGGACTGCTCAGGCTGCTTTAAGGGACCTTAAAGCAAAGGAAATTATTGTTGTTTCAAGAAATGGGGAGTATTCCTA
>JAZROF010000025.1:0-48245 GCA_045648565.1 Clostridia bacterium
TTTTTCATTCATGCCTCCTTTTACTCTGTTACTACTAAAATTCCGTTATGGTCAGATACTTTTTCCTCATTTTCCCCGTTAAAAATAACTTTTGATGAAAGAACTTTTATATTATGATTGGTGAAAATATAGTCAATTCTCTTTCTTTCGTGTTCCATATTCCAGCCATCAATTTTTCCGTCGACGGTATACCCACGGTCTTTGTCTGTGGCAATATTATAGGTGTCAATCCAACCCGATTTTAAAATTTCATAATATCCCCCGTCTTCACGGTGAGAGGGAGCGTTAAAGTCGCCCATTAAATAAATTTCATCATCACTTTTTGGGTCTAAATGGGCATTTATGCTGTTTAACTGATGGGAATATGGTTCGTCAGTGTCCTCAAACCAACCCAGATGAGCAGAGCAGAAAATTTTGTTTTGAATTTTAACAGAAAGTGCCTTGCGGGTTTTAAAATTGTTGTAATCCTCACTTTTTGTAAGATAAAAAGATTTTGCACTGTCAAAAGGAGTCCGGGAAAAAATTGCAATTCCCTCGTCAAACTTTTCATATCCGCATTTTATTTTTGACCAGGTGAAAAAGTAATGCTCTCCGCATTTTTTAAGCATATCGGAAATTTTTAAGGCGTGGTTGTCTTCTTTTACCTCGGAAGAATCATCGCATCTTATATAGCCGAAGGCTTCAGGAGATGAGGCATCAGGGGAATTTATACTTTGATTAACCTCTTGCATTGCGATTATATCGGGCTTGATTTTTGCCACGGCTGATGCAAAAATACGGCACTTTTCGTCATAGTCCTCTTCAATTAGGCTATGAGTGTTAATAGTTAAAAGCTTCATTTTGACCTCCTTAGAGTATATCGTTAATATCCGATTTTAAAATATCTGCCTGAGGACCGTAAACCGCCTGAACACCTGTTCCCTTAACAAAAAGTCCAAGGGCACCCTCTTTTTTCCATTCCTCGATTGGAGCCACCTTCTCAGGCTCTTTAACGGTTATTCTAAGCCTTGTCATACAGGCGTCAACTAAAGAAATATTTTCTCGCCCGCCAAGAAGAGAGATTATTCTCTCTGCCTTGTCATTTTTCTTGCCGTCTTTGTTGTTGGGGACTTCCTCAAGCGGCGAATCGGTATAGTTCCCCATTCGCCCCGGGGTTGCATAGCCAAGTTTTCCTATCATATAATATGCAACGAAGTAGCCAATTACAAAGAAGAGAATTGTAACTAAAACAAAGTTTATAATATCCCCTAAAAGTCCCGCATTTATCGACATAGGAATTCTTGTTAAAAGCTCAATGTTTCCGAAAGAGTGAAGTCTTAAGTTTATCACTCCTGCAAGAGAAAAAGCAATTCCCTGCAAAATGGAATAAACAATATAAAGAGGGATTGCACAGAACATAAACATAAATTCAAGAGGCTCTGTTACTCCCGTCAAAAATACAGCAAGTCCAGCTGATAAAAACATTGATTTATAATTTGCTCGCTTGTCTTTATCAACTCTGCGATACATTGCAAGGCCAACCCCTAAAAGAAGACCTGATGAGCCAATCATCTGCCCCACTTTAAATCGTGCAGGGGTAATTCCGTTTAAAAGGGCAGTATAAGATGCCGTGTCTCCTGCATTTTTAAAGCCGATAAGGTCAGAAATCCAGGCAAGCCAAAGCGGGTCCTGACCGAAAACTGTCGTTCCTGCATTTGCCCCTGTCTGAATAATATAAGTTCCGCCAAAAGAAGTATAATTCATCGGGATTGTAAGCATATGGTGAAGACCGAATGGGAGCAAAAGCCTTTCAAGTGTTCCATAGATAAATGGGGCAAGGATTGGGGAAGTGTCCGCTGATGATGCAATCCAAACGCCAAAATTGTTTATTCCCATCTGGATAAAGGGCCAGATAAGAGAAAGGATTAAAGAGGCAATAACGGAATAGAAAATTACCACAAGGGGAACAAAACGCTTTCCGTTAAAGAAGGATAAAACCTCGGGAAGTTTTCTGAAATTATAGTATTTATTATAGACAATTCCGCCTAAAAATCCCGAAATTATACCCACGAAAACTCCCATATTAAGGGCAGGTGAGCCAAGAACGGAGGTGAAATAACCGTTGACTGCAATCTCCTGACCGAAAAGTGTATAGGTTACGGCGTTTGGGTCCGAGAGCATATCATTTGTTACGCCGAAAATGTTTCCCGTGATGTTGTTAATCAGGATAAATGCAAGAAGTGCCGCAAAAGCTCCCCCTGCCCTCTCCTTTGCCCAGGAGCCGCCGATTGCCACAGCAAAAAGAATGTGCAGATTGCCAATTATTGCCCAACCAATGTTTTCGAGTATGCTCCCGATTCTAAGAACAATCGTAGAGTCGCCTCCCGACATTGAAATAAGCTTTCCTATACTTATCATAATTCCCGCCGCCGGCATAACCGCAATAACCACCATTAAAACCTTACCCAGCTTTTGCAGAAAGTCAAAAACCTTGCCTTTGGTGTTTTGAGAGGGTTCTTCAGTTTTTAAATTAACGGTAAATAAAGTTTCTTTTGCAGCTTTTAAAGAGGTGCTTTCTGTTTTAATTTCTGCCCCGCTTGGGAGATTGCACACAATAACAGGGGTTACAGGGCTTATATTGTGATTTTTAAGATAGGATAAATCAACTTCGGCAATTATCTCCCCTGCCTTAACACTGTCTCCTGCCTTTTTAAAAACCTTAAAGCCTTTTCCCGAAAGGGAAACCGTTTCAAGACCAACGTGGACTAAAACCTCAAGCCCGTCATTTGAGGTAAAGCTAAATGCGTGCTTACTTTCAGCGACAGAAGTTAAAACTCCGTCAACAGGACTTAAAATTTTTCCATCTTTAGGGATAATTGCAACCCCGTCCCCTAAAATTTTTTCCGAAAAGGTACTGTCTTTTACCTCAGTTATAGGGATTATATCACCGATAAGAGGTGATATAACTTTTGGAATTTTTTTATTTTTCATTTTTCATCTTCCTTTCCATCGGCTTAAGGTGCCAAATGTCCTCATTATATTCTCTTATTGTTCTGTCCGAGGAGAAATATGAAGCACCGCTGATATTATAAAGCATCTTTTTTGCCCAAAGAGTGCGGTTTTCGTAATCTAATAGAACTTTATTTTTAGTCTTTTTATAATCCTCAAAATCAGGAAAAGTCATAAAATAATCCTTATTTATAAGCTCGTTTTGCAGTCGTTTTAAAGATTTTTCATCGCCGATTTTCTTCATTTTTTCATCCGTTATAAAGTCTATGCATCGAGCAATTTCGGGATTTTTGGTGTAGTAATCCTTTGGTGAGTAGCTTTTTTGCTCATATCGTTTAATAACTGTTTTGCTGTCGTCTCCAAAAATATAAATGTTATCTTCGCCCACGTTTTTATGAATTTCCACATTTGCTCCGTCCATTGTTCCAAGGATTACTCCGCCGTTTAGAATAAATTTCATATTGCCTGTCCCACTTGCCTCTTTTGAAGAGAGAGAAATCTGTTCTGAAATATCGCAGGCGGGGATTAACATTTCGGCAAGGGATACATTGTAGTTTTCAACCATAACAATTTTAAGATGCGGAGATACTTCTTTGTCGCTATCTATTAGCTTTCCGAGGCAGAGGATAAGATGAATAATATCCTTTGCTATGGTGTAAGCAGGTGCCGCCTTTGCCCCGAAGATTGCAGTTATTGGGCGAGGGGGGAGCTTTCCCTCTTTAATTTCAAAGTATTTATCTATAAAATATAGTGCGTTAAGCTGTTGTCTTTTATATTCGTGAAGCCTTTTTATTTGCATATCAAAAACCGAATTTTCGTTAAGCTCTATCCCTTGTGTCTTGTAAAGGTATGACGAGAGACGCTTTTTATTTTCCCGCTTTATCTCCAAAAGACGATTTAAAAATTCCTCGTCCTTATGATATTCCCGAAGCTTTTTAAGCTCGGTCGGGTCAATTTTAAAGCCATTCCCGATTTTATCCTCAATTAAGTCAGAAAGCAGTTTATTGCACCCAAGCAACCAACGGCGAAAGGTTATGCCATTTGTTTTATTGTTAAATTTGTCAGGATAAATTTTGTGAAAATGAGAAAGCTCACTTTCTTTTAAAATATTTGTGTGCAGCGATGCCACCCCGTTTACGCTAAAGCTGTAGTGAATATCCATATTCGCCATATGAACGCGGTCCTCTTTGTCGATTATATAAACCGCTTCATCAGAAAATTTTCTCCGCACCCGATTGTCTAAAACTTCAATAATGGGAACGATTTGCGGAGCGACCTCTTTCAAAAATGAAATGTCCCACTTTTCAAGAGCCTCCGCTAAAATGGTATGGTTTGTGTAGGCAACAGTCTTTGAAACGGCGGAAATTGCATCGTCTATTGTAAGCCCTTTTTCCATTAAAAGCCGTATAAGCTCAGGAATAATCATTGAGGGGTGGGTGTCGTTAATCTGTAGGACGGCATAATCGGAAAGGTCATAAAGATTAGAGCCTTTTTTAATGCACTCATCTAAAATCAATTGTGCACTGCAACTTACCATAAAATACTGCTGATAAACCCGAAGAAGTCTGCCTTTTTCATCGCTATCATCGGGATAGAGGAAAAGAGTCAGATTTTTCTTGATTTCCTCTTTGTCAAAGTCAATTCCCGATTTAACAAGACTTTCGTCAACCGTTTCTATATCGAAAAGGCGAAGAGAGTTAACCCCACCCATATAACCGATAATATCAAGAGAATAAGGCTTTGCCGAAACTGAAAAATCTCGGAAACTGACAGTGTATGCCTTGTTTTCTCCATTTAAAAAGCCAGAGGCGTCAAGCCAGGGGTTTATCTCCTCTGTTTGTTTGCTGTCTTTAAAAACCTGCTTGAAAAGACCAAAATGATAACAAAGCCCAAGCCCGTCTCCGCATAGGTTTAGCGTGGCAATAGAGTCTAAAAAACAGGCGGCAAGACGGCCAAGACCGCCGTTTCCCAAGGATGGCTCCGCCTCCATTTCTTCAAATTTTTCTAATGAATATCCGTTTTTTGTGAGAAAATCGCGGATTTCCTCATAAATGCCAAGGTTTAAAAGGTTACCCGTAAGAAGCCTGCCCAAAAGAAATTCCGCCGAAACATAATAAAGCTTTTTCTTGGTTTCTTTTGTCCGCTTTTCTTTTGCAAGATGCTTTATGGTTTTAACCAAAGCAAAATAGATTTCACTGTCCGTGCAGGAAGAAATTTCTTTGCCAAGGTGTTTTTTAAGTATATCAGTTGCACTCATAATAATCTCCTTTTTAGATTTTATTAGAATTATTATTTGCAAAAATATATATTTAATTCCTTTTTAGGCAACAAAATGGGATAAGAAAAAACTCCGGACCGCAAAAATACTGAAATATAAAAAATAAAAAGGGAATATCCTCTGACTTTTAGTTTTAAAGATGAAGAAAAACCGAAACCTTTCGGTTTTTCAAATTTAAATTGTATTTTTGCTATGAACACTCTTTCGCCTCTCGCAGTATCTATATACGGCTTCGGACTCAGTTTGTCCATTCCAAAGCTTTTTCTTATCCCATTAAAAAAAGCCATACCCGATTGGGTATGGCTTTAATTTTTAAATATTAGCCGAGTTCAGCGAAGTATTTAATTGTTCTAACCATCTGGCTTGTGTATGAATTTTCGTTATCATACCAGGAAACAACCTGAACTTCGTAAAGGTCATCACCGATTGGAGCAACCATTGTCTGAGTTGCATCAAAGAGTGAACCGTATGTGATACCGATAATATCAGAAGATACGATTTCGTCTTCGTTGTAACCGAATGATGCAGAAGAAGCAGCCTTCATAGCAGCGTTGATGCCTTCCTTTGTAACGTCCTTACCCTTAACAACAGCTGTAAGGATTGTTGTTGAGCCTGTTGGAACAGGAACTCTCTGTGCAGCACCGATGAGTTTGCCGTTAAGCTCAGGAATAACAAGACCGATAGCCTTAGCAGCACCTGTTGAGTTAGGAACGATGTTAACCGCACCAGCTCTTGCTCTTCTTAAATCGCCCTTTCTGTGAGGACCGTCTAAGATCATCTGGTCGCCAGTGTATGCGTGGATTGTAGCCATGATACCGGACTGGATAGGAGCGTAGTCGTTAAGAGCCTTTGCCATAGGAGCGAGGCAGTTTGTTGTACAAGAAGCAGCGGAAATGATTGTGTCTTCCTTTGTAAGAGTGTTTTCATTAACGCTGAAAACTATTGTCTTAAGGTCATTACCTGCTGGAGCAGAAATAACAACTTTCTTAGCACCTGCATCGATATGAGCCTGTGACTTTTCTTTAGAGCAGTAGAAACCTGTACATTCAAGAACAACATCTACATTAAGAGCACCCCAAGGACATTCCTTAGCGTCCTTGATTGCATAAATTTTAATTTCTTTTCCGTCAACTGTGATGCTGTCATCACCAGCAACTACTGTGTGACCATCATATCTGCCTTGTGATGAATCATACTTTAAAAGATGAGCAAGCATCTTAGGATCTGTTAAGTCGTTGATTGCAACAACTTCATAACCTTCTGCACCAAACATCTGTCTGAATGCAAGACGACCGATACGGCCGAAACCATTGATAGCAACTTTAACTGCCATTTTGAATTACCTCCAAAAATAAATTTATTTAATATTACAATAATACTATTCTACACCATTTTTCCAAATTATACAAGCATTTTTTGGAAATTTGTTAAAATTTTAACTCAAACCCCGTTATTGGTCAGAGAGCTTTGTTAAAAATGCACGAGTCCTCTCACTTTTTGGTGATTTTAAGACCTCTTCGGGTGTGCCTTCCTCTTCAATAAGGCCGTCATCCATAAAGATTATCTTATCGCTTACCGCCTCTGCAAAATCAATTTCGTGAGTTACGATAACCATTGTGGTTTTTTCTGATGCAAGTTTTCTTATAACCTTTAAAATTTCCCCTGTAAGCTCAGGGTCAAGAGCCGAGGTTGGCTCGTCAAAAAAGAGAATTGATGGCTTTAAGGCAAGAGCCCTTGCTATTGAAACTCTCTGCTTTTGCCCACCTGATAATTCGCAAGGGTAGCTGTCGATTTTATCTTTAAGACCAACACGGTCTAAGATTTCTATAGCCTCTTTACGGATTTTGTCAAAAATCTCTTTCTTCTTTTTGCGGTCCTTTTTATACTCCTCTTTTGCGTGGAGCTTTGGCGCCAGCATAACATTGTCTAAAACTGTATACTGAGGAAAAAGGTTAAAGTCCTGAAAAACAAGTCCGAAATGGAGCTGTTTTTGTTGCATTTCCTTAGCGGAAATCTTTTCTCCCGCACGGAAAATAACCTCTCCGTTTACCAAAAATTCACCCTCGTCTGCAATTTCAAGAAGGTTTATGCAACGAAGAAGAGTGGTTTTTCCGCTTCCCGAAGAGCCGATTATGGAGAGAACCTGTCCTTTTTCTAAGGTAAGGTCTATTCCTTTTAAAACCTTGGTCTTTCCAAAGCTTTTATGTATGTTTTTAAGCTCAAGTATTGACATAATTAACCTCTGTAATAATTCAATTTCTTCTCAATATACCCAAAGATAAGGGTTAATATCCCGCAAAACGCCAGGTAGAAAACTCCCGAATAGAAAAGGGGCCATAAAATACCGCCGGCATTTGCAAGTCTTTTTGCATTCCATATGATTTCATAAACCATAATGGTGTTTGCAAGAGAAGTGTCCTTAACCAAAGTTAAAAATTCGTTGCTCATAGGCGGAACAATCCGCTTAACAACCTGCATAAGCACAACCTTGAAAAAGGTCTGGGTTTTGGTAAGGCCTAAAACCTGTCCTGCCTCATACTGCCCTTTGGGTATGCTTTCAATGCCCCCACGGAAAATCTCTGAAAAGTAGCAGGCATAGTTTATAACAAAAGCAATAATTGCGGCAACAAAGGTATTAACCCCTTTTATGCCGATAAACCCGGGGCCAAAACCGAAAATTATAAGCTGGAGCATAAGAGGAGTTCCTCTTATAATCCATATAATGGTCCGAATCGGCCATCTGATAACCTTAAAACGACTCATTGACCCAAAGGAAATAATAAGCCCTAAGGGAAGAGCCATAAGAAGAGTTAAGCAAAAAATCTCAAAAGTCGTGCTAAACCCCTCTAAAAGGTTTTTTGTAACAGTAATTAGCATTGACATAGTGACACCTTTAAATTATCGAAAATTATTTATTAGAGAGCAAGGTTAAGACCGTATTTTTCAGCGAGAGCATCAAGTGTTCCGTCTGCTTTGAGTTCATCGATTGCAGCGTTAACACTATCTAAAAGCTCTGTATCTTCAGGTCTGAAACCGATACCGTATTCTTCGGATGTAAGCTCTACATCAAAAGCGAAAGTGTCATAGCTTGTGCCGTCCTTTGTCATTGTTTTTGCCATTGTTATATCAATAACACAAGCGTCAGCCTGGCCGCCTTTAACAGCTAAAAGAGCGTCCTGCTGTGTTGCAACTGCAACATAGTTTCCGTCAAGACCGTTGTCTTTGATTGCAGCTTCACCGGCACTGCCTGCTTCAGCTGTAAACTTAAGGTCTTTCATAGACTCTGCATCAGGATAATCAGCAATCATATCTTCAGCCATAACAACAACCTGTGCGTTCTTAACATAAGCCTTGGAAACAGCACAGTTAGCCTTAACGTCGTCAGAAATTGTCATACCGTTCCAGATACAGTCAATCTGGTCAGACTTTAAGATAGCAAACTTTGTATCCCAGTTGATTTCAACGAATTCAGGAGTAACGCCGAGCTTTTCGCAAACAGCTTCAGAGAACTCTGTGTCAAAACCTGTTAAAGAACCGTCTTCAGCTAAGAAGTTCATTGGTTCATAAATTGTGTAACCGATAACGAGCTTGTCGTCTCCGCTTTCAGCACAAGCACAAAGAGCGAATGCCATAACAGCAGCCATAAGTAATGCAATAATTTTTTTCATAATAAATTCCTCCTATGTGTTAATACACAAAAATATAGGAACATTATAACACACTATGAAAAATTTTGCAACAGATATTCTTTACATTTTAAGAATTTTGTGATATAAATTATAAATAGGAGCGTGAGTTTTATGGAATTTGTATTGGCAAGTCAAAATAAGCACAAGGCAAAGGAAATTGAAAATATATTAGGCGAGGGTTTTTCCATTATAACAATGGATGAAACTAAAGCAAAAGGTATTGACATAGTTGAGGACGGAGAAACCTTTGAGGCAAATGCACTAATCAAGGCAAGAACGGTTGCGAAAATCACCAATCTTCCGACCATTGCTGACGACAGCGGACTTTGCGTTGAGTATTTAGGCGGTGCACCAGGGGTTTATACGGCAAGATATGCCGGAGAGGGTGCAACGGACGATGAAAACATAGACAAGCTTTTAGGGGCTTTAGACGGAGTAGAAGAAAGCAAAAGAGAGGCATATTTTGCCTGTGCAATCGCTGTTGTTTTCCCAAACGGGGAAGAGAGAACTTTCTTCGGCAAATGCGACGGAAGAATTTTAAATGAAAGGCACGGGAATAACGGTTTTGGTTATGACCCTATCTTCTTTGTTCCCGAGCATAATATGTCAATGGCGGAGCTACCATTTGAAGTAAAAAATCAGATAAGCCACAGAAGTAGGGCACTCACTGAAATGATGAAAGGATTGAAGGATTAAGTGAAACGGATTTTAAGTCATATGCGTCGGGCAATAGACGATTATAATATGATAAAAGACGGCGATACTATTGCCGTTGGGATTTCAGGGGGTAAAGATTCCTTGGCTCTTCTTATGGCACTATCTCAGTATCGCCACTTTGCAAATAAAGACTTTTCTTTAAAAGCTATAACTATTGATCTGGGCTTTGAGGGAATGGACTATTCTCCCATTGAAAAGTTTTGCGAAGAAATTGACGTGCCTTACATAATTAAGAAAACGGAAATAAGCCAGGTCTTATTTGACATAAGAAAAGAAAGCAACCCCTGTTCTCTCTGTGCTAAAATGAGGCGTGGGGCACTTTGCGAACTCTCTAAGGAATTAGGGTGCAACAAGGTGGCTTTAGGGCATCACAGCGAAGATGTTATTGAAACCTTTTTCCTCTCTCTTTTTTATGAGGGCAGGCTTAACACTTTCTCTCCCGTTACCTATCTTTCAAGAACGGATATGTTCGTCATCCGCCCGTTTATCTATGTTCCCGAGGGGGATATAAAGGGGGCGTCTTCCCGCCTTGAATTTCCCGTTGTTAAGAACTTATGCCCAATGGACGGGGTTTCAAAAAGGCAGGATATGAAAAATTTTATAAACGAGAAAAATAAGGAAGACCACCACTTTAAAACAAGAATGATGCACGCTATAAAAAGCGGACTTGAGCCTTGGAAGACCGAGGCGGAAAAGGGGCAGAAAGAATGATTTATCCATACGAGAGGCTTGACGATTTGCAAACGGGAGGCCTTAAACTTATCCAGAATCCAAACTGGTTTTGCTTCGGGGTCGATGCGGTTTTGCTTTCTGACTTTGCCTCAAAAGGAATTAAAAAGGATGCAGAGGTTTTAGACCTTTGCTCAGGGAGCGGGATTATCCCCATTCTTCTTACAAGAAAAAGCCTTGCCAAAAGCATAACAGGTCTTGAAATTCAAGAAGAAGTAGCCGATATGGCGAGGAGAAGTGTTGAATTTAACAGCCTCCAGGATAAAGTAAAAATGCTCTGCGGAGATTTAAAAGGCGGAGTGGAAATTTTCGGGAAAAGCCGTTTTGACAATATAAGTTGCAATCCGCCATATAAAGAAAATCTTGGCGGTCTTAAAAATAAAGAGGATAATTTGACTATCTCAAGGCACGAGGTTTTATGCTCGCTTGAGGATATAATTTCTGTTTCGGCGGATATTTTAAAGCCTTACGGGAAACTCTCAATGATTCATCGCCCCGAAAGACTTGCAGACATTTTGTGTCTTATGCGGAAATATAAAATAGAGCCGAAAAGACTTCGGTTTGTTCACCCCTCTCCCTCTAAAACCGCAACAATGATTTTAGTCGAGGGGGCAAAGCTTGGAAGACCAAAACTCTTTTTGGATCCACCACTTTATGTTCACGACGAAAACGGAAACTATACGGATGAAATAAATGAAATTTACGGAAGGAACAAGGAATGAGCGGAACACTTTATATTTGCGGAACACCCATTGGGAATTTAGGGGATATAACCTTAAGGGTGCTTGAAATTTTAAATTCAGTTGATATAATTGCCGCAGAGGATACGAGAAATACCATAAAGCTTCTCAATCATTTTGAAATTAAAGCTCCACTTATTAGCTATCACGAGCATAATAAGGCGGGAAAAGGAGAGGAGCTTATAAAGCTTTTAAACGAGGGGAAGAATATCGCCCTTGTTTCTGATGCGGGTATGCCCGTCATTTCTGACCCGGGTGAAGATTTAGTTCGCCTCTGCATTGAAAACAATATTGAAGTGGTAACCGCCTGCGGACCAACTGCTTTTACAACGGCACTTGTATATAGCGGAATTTCAGGCAAAAGATTTTCCTTTGAGGGATTTTTGCCCGTTAATAAGAAGGAGAGGGCAAAGCATTTAACCTCTGTTAAAAACGACATAAGGACGTTGATTTTCTATGAAGCTCCCCATAAGCTTTTAAACACCTTAAATGATTTACTGGAAGCTTTGGGGAACAGAAAAATTGCGGTGTGCCGTGAGCTTACAAAAAAATTTGAAGAGATACTCCGATTTGATATACAGTCTGCCATAGCTCATTTTGAAGAAAATCCACCAAAGGGCGAATTTGTTTTGGTTATAGAAGGGGCAGACGAAGGGGAAATTTTAAAGGAAGAAAGAGAAAGTCTGCCATCACCCGAGGAGCTTTTAAAAATAAGACAAAGCGAAACTCTTTATGGCAAGGAGCTTGTAAAAGCTGTTGCAGATGAGCTTAAAATGCCAAAGAGAGAGGTTTACGAAATATATCTTAAAATGGAGAATAGGCTATGATTTATACGGTTACACTAAACCCTGCCATTGATTATATTGTTGGGGTAGAAAATTTTAAATGCGGAGAGCTGAATTATGCCTCATCAAGCAAAATGACATTTGGCGGAAAAGGGCTTAACGTTTCCTCAGTTCTTGGGGGCTTTAATATTCCCAATGTTGCTCTTGGTTTTTGCGGAGGCTTTGTTGGTGAGGAAATTATAAAAATGGCAGAGGCAGACGGGGTAAAATGTGATTTTATCCGTCTTGAGGGGCAAAATTCAAGAATAAATGTTAAGATTAAAAGCGGAGACGAAACAGAACTAAACGGATTAGGCCCAACTGTTTCGGGAACTGCCCTGAATGCTCTTTACGGAAAGCTTTCCGATTTAAAAGAGGGGGACATTCTTGTCCTTTCAGGAAGCGTTCCTAAAGGAATGTCACCCACGATTTATATGGATTTAATGTCAAGACTTCCAAAGGGGGTTAAAACAGTTGTTGACGCATCGGGACAGGCTCTTAAAAACGCCTTAAGTATGAAACCTTATCTTATAAAACCCAATGCATATGAGCTTGGGGATATATACGGGGTAAAAATTGAGGTAAAAACCGACGCTATATATTATGGAAAAAAACTAATTGATGCAGGAGCGGAAAATGTTTTGGTGTCTCTTGGAGAAAAGGGTGCAGTTCTTGTAACTTCGGACGATGCATACGAAATGAACGCCCCCCAAGGGGAAGTCATAAACAGTGTTGGCGCAGGAGACTCAATGGTGGCAGGCTTTTTAGCTGCTATTTCTCAGGGAGAGGATTTAATTGACGCACTTCGCCTTGCGGTTTGTGCAGGTTCTGCCACGGCTTTTTGCGAAACTCTTGCAAAATCGGAAGATATATTAAGATTATTAAATACAGAGCTTCGATAAATTGACTTTTTTAAAAATCGGAGTATAATAAAGTTATAAACCAATGCTAAGGAGCGAAAGCTATGAATGGTGTTATAAGATTAATAACTGTTGTGCCAAAAATTTCAGTTGGGGACATAGATAAAAACCTGATTGAAATATTAGAAAAAATTAAAGAGGCAAGTTATAGGGAGGCAAGGCTCGTGCTTTTCCCCGAATTATCATTATGCGGATATACCTGCGGAGATTTGTTCTTTCAAAAACCTCTTATTTCAGCTGTTTATAAGGGACTAAAAAGGATTGCAGATTTAACAATAGAAAAGGATATAACTGCAGTTGTTGGAGCTCCTTTAATGAAAGGCGGTCAGCTTTATGACTGTGCCTTTGTAATTTCAAAGGGGAAAATACTTGGAATTGTCCCAAAAGCGTATATAAAAAATTTTGAGGGATTTTCGGAAAAACGACACTTTTCATCAGGCAGAGATTTGTGTAAAGAGATGATTTCATCTAAGGAGCTTGGGTTTAAAGAGGATTATGAAATCCCATTTGGACCTGATGTTATTTTTTCAGTGGGCGGAGCAAGATTTGGCATAGAAGTTGGGGAAGATTTAATGTCCCCAATTCAAATGAGTAGCTTTTTATCCCTTGGCGGAGCGGAAATAATCTTAAATCCCGGTGCAAATTGCGAAACTGTAAAAAGCCGTGAGAAAATCGAAAATGCCGTCCGGGAAACCTCAAAACGAAATATTTGTGCCTATGCTTTTGCCTCAGTTGGGGCGAGCGAATCAACCTCGGATATGGTTTTCTCAGGACAAATCGGAATTTTCGAAAGAGGTAATTTTGTGGCGGGCAACACTAAAACAGCCACAGAGGATGATTTAATTATAGCGGATATTGATATAGATAAAATAAGGGCAGACCGCCTTAGAAATACTACCTTTAAGGACGCTGCAACTATATTTGAAAAGAATTTTCGGGAAGTTATTATAGATAGTGAAGAAAAAGAGTGCGACGGAAAGTTTTTAAAAGTCTGTAAGACTCCGTTTATCCCTGAATGTGAAGAAGAAAAAGAAAAAAGATGCAAGGAGATTTTTCAAACTCAGGTGGCAGGGCTTAAAAAACGCCTTCAAATAACGGGAGGAAAAGCGGTTATCGGCATTTCAGGCGGACTTGACTCAACCCTTGCTCTCTTGGTTTGTGCAGGGGCGATGGATGCTCTTAAAATGCCAAGAGAGAATGTTTTCGCCGTGACAATGCCCTCCTTTGGCACATCAGGAAGAACATACAATAATGCAATAAAGCTTATGGAGCTTTTAGGAGTCACAAAAAAAGAAATAAGTATAAAGGATGCTTGTCTTAAGCATTTTGAAGATATTGGCCACGACATAGAGAAGCTTGATTTGACCTATGAAAATGCCCAAGCAAGAGAAAGAACACAAGTTTTAATGGATTATTCGGGGGAAGTTGGCGGTATTGTGGTCGGCACAGGAGATTTAAGCGAAATGGCTCTTGGCTGGTGCACCTATAACGGCGACCATATGAGTATGTATGGCGTGAATTCGGGCATTCCCAAAACTCTTATTTTTGAAATAGTGAAAACCCTTTCAAAAACGAAAATGTTTGAAAATGCAAGAGAAATTTTAGAGGATATTGTTGACACGCCAATCAGCCCTGAGCTTTTACCTCCCGATAAATCGGGTAAAATTGCTCAGGAAACGGAAAGCTTGGTCGGGCCATACATCCTTCACGATTTCTTCATATATAATGTTATTCGCTTCGGGTTTACTCCAAGCAAGATTTTTGAAATGGCGAAAATTGCCTTTAGGGATAATTTTTCAGAGGAAATTATACTAAAATGGCTTAAAAATTTCTACAAGAGATTTTTCACCCAGCAGTTTAAAAGAAATTGCGTTCCTGACGGAATCAAAATCGGAAGCGTGGGATTTTCCCCAAGAGGGGATTTTATGATGCCATCAGATGCGGTAGCTTCAATATGGTTAAGAGAGACTGAAAATTTATAAAAGAGAAAACCTTTCGACTTTAATATTGTAATAAAATCTATTTATAATAAAAAATGGCGGACTGTTATCAGCCCGCCGTTTTTGTAAATTATATTAGTCGTCAATTGAATTATCGGTTGCTCTTTCATAAATTGCAAGAACTTCCTGTGATGGCTTTTTGTCAATGAGGGTAATAACAATCGCAGCGATTGCACCAAGAATGAAGCCCGGAATAATTTCGTATATTCCTGTGAGAGCTGTAAGTGTAGCCCCGCCTGCGACAGGTAGCCACAGCCAAACCATATCCACAACTGCACCAACGATTATACCTGCAACCGCACCTTTATATGTAAAGCGTTTCCAGAAAAGTGAGAATAGTACCGCCGGACCAAAGGCTGCACCGAAGATACCCCAAGCGTTAGAAACAAGATTCATAATAGCCTGAGCGGCTTCGCCCTCACTACTTGCAATAAAGTATGCAACAACTGCAATAATTAAAACGATAATACGGCTTACCCAAAGCATTTCTTTATTTGAAGCGTTTTTACGAATTATAGGCTTATATAAATCACTTGCAAAGGAAGACGCCGCAACCAAAAGCTGTGAGTCTGCCGTTGACATTGATGCTGCGATTATCGCTGCAAGTAAGAGGCCTGCGATAAATGCAGGGAATACATCACGGGCAAGTTCAACAAAGATTAAGGACTGCTGACCGTTTGCAAGTAAAACTTCTGAAAGGTCTGTGCCGTTTGAATATACAAACATTCTGCCAAGATATGCAATAATAATTGTAGCCGCAAGAGAAAGAATAACCCAGATGATAGCAACTGTTGCACTCTTTTTAACCATTGAAGGCTTTTCAATAGCCATAAATCTGACAATGATATGAGGCATACCAAAGTAACCAAGGCCCCAGCCAAGACCGGAGACAATATCCTTCCAGCTTGCATTAAAGAAGTTAGCAACAAACTCAAACTTTTCTCCGTTTGGCCCGTTATAAACAGTTGTAAGAGCAGCAGGCTCTAACTCTCTTGTAAAGCCTACAACAATAGGAACGATTAAGAGTGCTCCGAGCATTAAAAGGCCCTGGAAAAAGTCTGTCCAGCAAACCGCTCTGAAACCACCCAAGAAAGTGTAAATAACAACAATCGCTGCAAAAATAAGCATAGCGTTTGTTTTAGTAAGGCTTGGAACAAGGGTTGTAAATACATCTGCCCCTGCAACAAATGCCGATGCAACATAAATTGTAAAGCATACCAAAAATACAACTGCACAGATTATGCTTACAGCATGGCTCTTTGATGCAAAACGGTTTGAAAGGTATTGAGGAAGAGTAATCGCGTCCCCTGAAGCTTTAGAAAACTTGCGAAGCCTTTTTGCAACCAAAATCCAGTTTGCCGCAGTTCCTATAGCAAGACCTATACCAATCCACGCCTGACCGAAACCAAAAGCCAATATACTTCCCGGGAGGCCCATCAAAAGCCAGGCACTCATATCAGACGCCTGAGCACTCATCGCCGTAACCCAGGGGCCCATCGCTCTGCCGCCTAAGAAATAATCCTTTTCCGTAACTCCTTTTGATTTAAAGAAGAAAAATACTCCTATGGCAAGCATTGCCACAAAGTACAAAACAAATGCTAAAATATCCATTCTTTAATACATCTCCTTCAATTGCACATTAAATATGTGAATGATTATATCATACTTTTTAAAAAAATGCAAACTTTTATTTTAATTTTTGATATTTTTATAAAAAGAAATGCCCTTGACCCAAAAGAGCCAAGGGCTTAATTTTAAAATTAGTTGATGATCGCAACTTCTGTTTCTTTATCAAAAATATGAATCTTATTGTTATCAAATACGATATCAATAGTTTCATCAATCTTAGCTGTTGTTCTTGGGTTAACCTTTGCGATAATATTCTTTTCGCCAACAGTAAGATAAAGATATGTTTCAGCACCCATCATTTCTGTATGTGTTACAAGAGCAGAAAGCTTACAATCAGGAGCCGCTGTGATATGAGCCTCGTCATCATAGATGCTTTCAGGTCTAACACCCATAACAACTTCCTTACCGATATATTCAGCAAGTTCAGGGCGGTTTGCCTTTCCTTCAGGAAGCTTAATCTTGAAACTATCGTTAACAAGATAAACGCCGTCAGCTTCTTTAGTAACAGTAACATCTAAGAAGTTCATCTGAGGGCTTCCGATAAATCCGGCAACAAACATATTTGCAGGTTCGTTGTAAATTTCAATTGGGCGTGCAGCCTGCTGGAGAACACCGTCTTTCATAACAACAATTCTTGAGCCCATTGTCATAGCTTCTGTCTGGTCATGTGTTACATAGATGAATGTTGTTTCAAGCTTTCTGTGGAGCTTACCGATTTCTGAACGCATCTGAACACGAAGCTTTGCATCAAGGTTAGAAAGAGGTTCGTCAAGCAAGAATACCTTAGGATTACGAACGATAGCACGACCGAGAGCAACACGCTGTCTCTGACCGCCGGAGAGTGCCTTTGGCTTACGCTCTAAAAGATTTTCAAGGCCAAGAATTTCAGCAGCAGCGGAAACCTTTTTCTTAATTTCATCTTTTGGAACCTTTCTGAGTTTAAGACCGAATGCCATATTGTCATAAACAGTCATATGAGGATAAAGCGCATAGTTCTGGAAAACCATCGCTATATCTCTGTCCTTTGGAGCAATATCATTAACTAAAGTGTCGCCGATGTAAAGCTCACCCTGAGAGATTTCTTCAAGACCTGCAATCATTCTAAGAGTTGTGGACTTACCACAGCCTGAAGGACCAACAAGAACTACAAATTCCTTATCCTCAATTTCAAGGTTAAGGTCTTTAACGGCTGTAAATCCGCCGTCATATGTCTTGTAAATGTTTTTTAAACTTAAACCTGCCATATTAAAATGCCTCCTATGCATAATTTCTTAATTTAACATACATATTTTATCATAAAATGTTCTCTTTGCATAGAGACCAAATGCACAAAATTTGAAACCCTTTTTGGCAATTTTGTATAAATAATTTTTTAACAATTCTCCAAAAACCCCGTAGCCACGCGGTTTTTTTGAGGTTTCCCCCTATGTTTTTATAGGGTATACCGATTGCACAAATTGAAAAGGTAAACTACCAAGATTTTTTATGAATTATTACAAATATCATAAAATTTTTCGTTTTTGCCACTCCTTCATTTTGATGTTGACCTTTTTTACAATTTGTGATATAATTTTTTCATTATTTATATCGAGGAATTTTTAAATGATAACAAACTTCTTTAATCAAATTTTAAATAATGAAATCACAAAAGGGGTTGTAAGCAACCCCTTATCTTCTGCTGTGTTTAAGAGAGTTAATATAAATAAGGTAAAAACCCTTTATCAGGTCGAAAAGTTTACCGAAAAACAAGCCTTTACGGAAAATTTAAGCAAGGAAGAACTTTTAATTTTCTTACAGGAAATATCAAAAGACTATAAACAATTTGATTTCTGGAGTGAAGATAATCACTTTCTCATTAAGGTTTCAAAAAAGGGCAAGGCAACACTTCTTACCCAAAAGGGTGGAGCAAAAGCTGAGGAAAGTCACAACCGGGAAAAGAACTATATGTTAAAGGAAGCAATTCCCCCTCTTATTGACCTTGGGATTTTCACAAAAGAGGGTAAAATCGTTAATTCTATGTATGATAAGTATAAGCAAATCAACCGCTTTACAGAGATTGTTCAAGATGTTGTAGGTGATAAAAAGAAAATGACTGTGCTTGATTTCGGTTGCGGAAAGTCATATCTTACCTTTATCCTCTACCATTTCCTTGTTAATATTTCAGGGATCGATGCGGAAATTATCGGTCTTGACCTTAAAGAAGAGGTTATAAAAAACTGCAACGACCTGGCAAAAAAATATGGTTACAATAAGCTCCGCTTTGAAACCGGAGATATAGGAACATTTGATTTTTCAGGAAATGTGGATATGATTATAACTCTCCACGCCTGTGACACTGCAACAGATTTCGCCCTTTATAACGCAATAAAATGGAACTGCGAAACGATTTTATCTGTCCCCTGCTGTCAGCACGAGCTTAACTCTCAGATTAGCCCCGAAAATTTTGAAATTTTCTCCCGTTATGGTCTTATCAAGGAGCGTTTTTCTGCTCTTTCAACAGACGCAATCAGGGGAAATCTTTTAACCGCCCAAGGGTATAAAACTGAGCTTATGGAATTTGTGGATATGGCACACTCTCCCAAAAATATTTTAATCAGGGCAAGGAAAACCAACATCCCTCAAAAAACAAGAGATAAGGCAAGGGCGGAGGCGGAAATGCTTATGAAAGAATTCAACTTCTCCCCCACCCTTTATAATCTTCTTTACGGAGGCAGTAATTAATGCTATACGATTCACACGCCCACTATGATGACCGCCAGTTTGACGCCGATAGAGATGAGATGCTCAAATCCGCTCACGAGAGTGGAGTTGCTTTTATAAACAACATCGGCTCAAGCATTAAAACTTCCAAAGAAAGTGTTGCTCTGGCTGAAAAATACGATTTTGTTTATGCAACGGTTGGTGTTCACCCAAACGAAACAGTTGGAATGACAAATGATGATATTGATACTCTCCGCTCCCTTGCAAAGCATAAAAAGGTGGTTGCAATCGGGGAGGTGGGCCTTGATTATCATTATGATGACACTGACGAGGAGGAACAGAAGATGTGGCTTCCGCCTCAGCTTGAGCTTTCCAAGGAACTTTCCCTTCCTGTTGTTATTCACGACAGAGAGTCCCGTGGTGAGTGCATAAAAATAATGAAAGACCATAAAATTTCAAATGGGGTTGTTCATTGCTACTCAGGAAGTGCTGAAACCGCTAAGGAATTTCTGAAAATGGGACTTATGATTTCTTTTACGGGGGTTATCACCTTTAAAAATGCCAGACGGGCAATCGAGGCTCTTAAGGTTATCCCAATGGAGTGCCTTATGATTGAGACGGACGCCCCTTATATGGCACCTGAGCCATTTCGGGGGAAAAGGAATTATAGCGGATATGTTTTCCGCGTGGCTGAAAAAATTGCCGAAATCAAAGGGCTGTCCTTTGAGGAAGTGGCAGAAATCACAACCAATAATGCAATAAAATTTTTCAATATAAAAAACGGAGGCTAAAAGCCTCCGTTTTTATTTATTAAATTATAAGAAGCTTTGGAGAATCCTCGCTCTCACGCCAAAGGACGAATTTCCTGCCGATGACCTGAACACATTCAGCACCAAGTGCCTCTGCCATCTGGATTGAGGCTTCCCTCGCTGTGTATGGAGCATTTTCAAGAACGTGAATTTTAACCATTGAGTTGGCATCTAAAGCGTCACTTATTGCCTTTATGATATTTTCGCTTATGCCATCTTTCCCGATTTGGTGATTGGCAGGAATTTTACTGCCAAGGCCTCGAAGATATGCTCTTTGCTTACTTGTTATCATTAGTTTTCTTTCCTTTCGTTTATAAAATCAGCAATTTTTGCAAATTCACTTAGGTTTAATCTTTCTCCGCGAATATCAGGTCTTAACCCGGCAGACTTAATTGCCTCCAAAATAATTTCTTTTTCTACATTCATATATGGACTTTTAGATAAGGCATTAAGCAGGGTTTTTCGTCTTTGCCCGAAAGCTGATTTAACAATTTCAAAAAACAGCTTTTTGTTTTTAACCTTAACTGACGGCGTCGGAAGAACTCTAAGATTTATAACTGTTGATGAAACCTTTGGCTGTGGCATAAAACAATGAGGCTCAGCATGGCAGATGATTTTCGGCTCAGTATAGAATTGAACCGCAACGGATAATGCCCCATAGTCCTTTCCGCCCGGCTTTGCAACCATTCGCTCTGCCACTTCCTTTTGAATCATAACCGTCATTGAACGAACGCCCTGACACTCCTCCAAGACCTTCATTATAATCGGTGTCGTAATATAATAAGGAAGATTTGCACAAACGGCAACATCCATTTCCCCAAATTCCTCACGGATTAAAGCGTCTAAATCAAGAGCCATAACATCTTCATTTATAACTTTGGTGTTTTTGAAATCATTTAGGGTATACTCAAGGAGGGGAATGAGCCTTTTATCTATTTCAACCGCAACGGTTTTTTTGCTCCTTTCGGCTAAGGCACGACTCAGTGTTCCCGCACCCGGGCCAATCTCTAAAGCCCCCCAATTTTCGTTTATACCTGAGCCTTCAACAATTTTTTCCAAGACTCTTTCGTCAATCAAAAAGTTCTGCCCAAGGCTTTTTGAAAAGGAAAAGCCGAAAGATTCTAAAATGCTTTTAAGCTCACTTGGGTTTGTTAACTTCATCTACTTTTCCTCAGCTTTCACCAGTTCTTTACCAATTTTAAACACATCTCCTGCCCCAATAGTCATAACAACATCTCCGGGCTTTGCGTTTTTCTTAATGTATTTAACTGTCGCTTTAAAATCGTTCATATAGATTGCTTTTGGAATTGCCGCTGCTAAATCACAGCTATGGACTTTCCCGTCATATTTCTCTCTTGCTGAATAAATATCTTCAATTATAAGCTTATCCGCAAGAGGCAACACCTCTTTGAATTCATCAAAAAGAGTGTAGGTTCTTGAATAGGTATGAGGTTGGAAAACGCACCAGACGTTATTATAGCCCTGTTCCTTAACAGTTTTAAGAGTTGCCTTTATTTCTGTTGGGTGGTGGGCGTAGTCGTCAATAACCGTAACTCCGTTAAACTCTCCAAGCTTTTCAAAACGGCGTTTTGTCCCGCAAAAGCTCTCAAGCCCCAAAACTATCGCTTCTTTTGGAATGCCTAATGTATAAGCTGCAGCTAACGCACCCAAAGCATTTAAAATATTATGCTCTCCCGCAACCTGCATATCCAAAGAAACGAATTTTTCGCCCCTTAAAAGCACGTCGAAGGATGCTCCTCTATTACCATTTACTCTTATGTTTTCTGCCACAAAATCCGCTTTTTTGTCATTTATGGCATATTTTAGCACATTTGTTTTGATATTTTGCACAACAGATAGGGTGTTTTTATCGTCAGAACATACAATAATGTGTCCAAGAGGTGAATTTAGTCTTGCAAATTTTTTAAAAGATGCTATAATATTAGATAGATTACCAAAGTAATCTAAATGATCGGCCTCAATATTAGTAATTATTGACAAAAAAGGTCGAAAATTTAAGAAGCTTTCAACATACTCACAAGCCTCGCAAACGAGGTAGTCTGTTGTGCCAATTTTGAAGTTTCCGTCAATTTGCGAAAGCTCTCCGCCAACCAATATGGTTGGGTCAAGCTTTGCACTAAGGAGTATGAGTGAAAGCATTGAAGTTGTTGTGGTTTTGCCGTGTGTCCCTGCAATTGCAAGGGGATAACGGTACAGGGTCATAAGCTGACCCAAAAGCTGAGCTCGCTCAAGACAGGGAATTCCCTTTCCCTTTGCCGAGAGTAGCTCCGGATCGTCCTTTGCGATTGCCGCTGTATAGCAAACAAGTTTTGGCGTGGTTATATTTTCCGCTTTTTGACCTTCACAGATACTAACCCCGAGCTTTTCAAGGTTATCTGTGAGGTTTGTTTTTGTTCTATCAGATCCGCTGATGCGATAGCCTAAGGAAAGCAGAATATGGGCAATGGCGCTCATACTTATTCCGCCAATTCCAATCATATGTATATGTGAACCGGGTGCTAAATCTTTGATATTAAAATCTTTCATTTTAAATTAGCTCCTTTTGGAAAATTTGTCTATATATTAAGTATATCACAAAGGGAAAGAAATATCAATAATTTTAAAAGGGAAAAGAATTAAATTTTACATAAACCAAGCTAAGGGAGGACCTAAAATGACTATTACAGACATTAAGGTTAGGAAAATCAACGCTAAAGGAAGAATGAAGGCTGTTGTTTCCGTTACTTTTGATGACGCTTTTGTTGTTCACGACATTAAGGTTATCGAGGGACAAGAGAAGCTCTTTATTGCTATGCCGAGCATTAAGACTCCGGACGGCGAATTTAAAGACATCGCTCATCCAATCAATAGCGAAATGAGAGAAATGCTTCAGTCTGCAATCCTTGAAAAGTATGAAGAGGCTATGGCTGAAAGTCCTGAAGAACCTGAAATTTAATTTGTCACTAGATATGGGGATTAATACCTAACTAAATAAAGGCGAACAAAAGTTCGCCTTTATTTTTTATAAAAAATATCCCATGCAAAGCATGGGATATTTTGTTTTAATTATTATTCTTCTGATTCTTCAGGGTCTATAGGTTCTTCTGATTCTTCAGGTACTTCCTCAGCTTCTTCAACAAAGGTAATTACCATTTTTGGTGTGCCGGAAACCAAGTGAACAAGGATTTTCTCTCCTTCATCTAATGTAAGCAATTGGTCTTTGCCTGTTCCTATATGAGTAATTTCGAGCTTATTGCCTGTTAAGTCATATTCATAAAAGTTTGTGCTGTTAAACTTAGATTCCTCAAGTCTTATAGCCTGAGTCAAATCAGAAAGACTATCTGTTGGATCTAAAGCAATTATGATTTCACCATCAGTGTCACACAATGTTCCAAGCATTATCTTAGTATCAGAGTTTGGATGCTCTTTAGAACCGGGTGTGTCTTCACCTCTGTCATTATCCCAAGCGAAATAGAATGGCGTTGTGTCACCTGGCTCATAATAAATGTATTCGCTTTCAAGGGTTGCAAATCCATTAGAGTCAAAGCCAAATTGAACAAGAGTACCTTCATCAAGCTCTGTTATATCAACCTCAGAGTCTGGGGATATCCAATAAGATGTTTCAGTTTTTGAGCCATTTTCATAGCCATAAACCATATCCATTGTTTCATTCTTGGCAGGATTTTGGTGTGTTTCATATCTGTCAAATCTAAAGAGCGGAGTATCATAGTTTACACTGACAGCATTTGATGCGCCATAAAGAACTATAGCCTTAGCACTATTTGAAGTTGTTATATCAAAAACTTCTACATTGTAGTTACCGTCTCTGCTAAAGTCAGAAGAACTTCCTATACGGAAATCTTCCGCATCTCCGCTTTCAGGAACAACAAATATTATTGCACTGCTGCGGAACACGCTATCATCAAACCTTCCGCTTGACTTTGTATATGAAGTGTCATCATCTCTTGTGAAGCCATCATACATAACAAGGGTTTCATCATCAACTGCAGCACCGTCTGAACTCTTTGTGGTAACAGGGACAATTTCATCAAAAACTTGCTGACCTTTGACAGTTTTCAAAGAGTATTTAACAAGCTGCTTGTAATCGTTTACGCCATACTCACGAAGTGAAATACTCATAAGATTTCGGATGGCTCCCTCATAATCCTCGTCGATGCTTACGTCGTTAATTTTTGTATTTGCATACAGTGAATACCATTGTTTTGAACCAGATTGAGTCAAAAGCTGGATTTTTCCGTCCCCTGTTCCAAAACTGTCTCCGCTAACATTACAGTCAATAATGTAACCATAGCTTGTTTTTGCTGCGTTCTCGTCAGTCATATAAGCAAAGATTTCATTGTTTATATCCATAAAGAATGTATATCTTTCACCCATTTCCGGCGGTGCAACAGTTGCGCCGGCATTCATCCAAGGTGCCGCCGGTGAATATTTATATTCCCGTGTTCCAATGGTAACGCCTTTTGCTGAACTGCTCTTAATCTCGCCATTTACACCGCTTCCCATAACAACAACTGTAATTAGCTTTGTTCCGCTGTTAGAATGGCTTTCCTTAACGCAGATTGCAGTATTCTTCTTAATTGAAGAGAAGGAACTTGCACCTCCGTTTGGCGTTATAAAGCTGATTATCTGATTATCATCTGTGTAGTCTAATTTAATCGTTCTTGCAGGATTAGCTGTAGGGTCTGTAATTTTATCTGTAATTGTATAGTTTGAAGCTGTTATCGCAGATACTGCATAGAGCTCGTAGCTGTCAATAAATATAACATCATAGTCGGAGTCGTTATCTCTGTTAAGAAGTGAAACCTGCCCAACAGTTGGGAGCATACTTATATCAAAACGGCTTCCACCGGCAGTATTCCCCCAAAGCTTACCATTGTATATAACTACATTTTCTGAATCCAAACTATATTTGGAAGTATTTGAAGCTTTTTCATCTTTATAATACGCAATTTGCGTTGCACTACTGTCATAAGGTTCAAGCATTGACGCGGAAACTGTTTCCTTTTTAATATTCTTCTTAACGTCAAACATAATTATTTCGTCATAGTCTGACCCTGCAGTTGGCTTATAATAGAATGTGATAGAAGCTCCGAGAGCATCGTCATACTCGGTCATATTCTCAACCTTATAGGTTTGTGTTCTGGTGATGCCATTATCATTAGTAATCATAATCATAACTTCATTATTCTTAAGATTAACATCAGGGCTGTCAAGACTTGTGTGAGTATTAGATGCTAAAATTCCATCTTCCTTATATATACCAAGATAAGCTTCCATAATTGTTGTATCAGAAACTAAGCCGTCTTTTCTTGTGCCTACATCGAGGGTATCGTATATAAGCTGAGCGATGCAGGAACGGGTTGCAGGAGTTCCTAAGGAGCCAACTGCATTTTCTGTTATTTTAAGACGCTGTGCAGAGGTATAGTAAGATTGATACCAAGGATCATCCTCTTTTGGAGGAGCAGAATAATTTTCATAGCCAATAGCACGAATAATCATCGTAAGTGCCTCTTCGTAAGACACATTGTTAAGCGGTCTGAATGTTCCGTCTTCATAACCTGTTATAATCCCCAATGTTTTTGCAACATTGATGGTTCCTGCTGCCCAGAACTCAAGGTCAACATCAGAAAACGGTTTTTCAGCCGGCGGTGTTGTTTGGTCCATTCCAAGCATACGGAGAAGCATCGCTGCAAATTCCGACCTTGTAACATTGTCCATAGGTCCGAAAGTTCCGTCAGGACGACCGTTTATAATTGAAAGTTTGTTAAGCACTTTAACTGCCTCTGCATATTTTTCTGTTCCCACTACATCGGGAAATACGCTTTCTGCCTTTGCAGATATAAGCATAGCTTCTTCAGCAAAAGCAGGAATGGCTATGCAGCTGACTGTAATTGCAATTGCAATAAATGCACAAAGAATTTTCTTAAAGTTTTTCATAATTACGCCTCCTTAAATATATATGTTTTAATTATTTACAAATTTAGTTTTCTTTGACCTGACGCATGATGCTGTTTTGGGGAAGCTCATGGTCAAATCTTATATGAACAATTTGCTGAGGTCTGTTTGCAACGGTGAGTTCGTTTCCATCTGCGTCTGTCATATATTCTATTTTATGTTTTATAAAAGGTCTGTCAGGGCAGAGGAATTCAACCTCTCCTCCTTTGAAAAATCGGTTTTTTTGCACAACCGAAAGAAGCTTTTTCTCCTTATCGTATCCACAGACAATTCCAGAAAGCTCATAATTTCTTATATAGGAGCTTGTTTCATAATTCTGCTCATTCCCGTCAGGCTTCTTATAGTAAAAACCTGTGGTATATCCTCTGTGGCTTACCTTCAAGAGTTCGTCAAGCCACTCTTTTTTAAATTCAAACCCATCGGGATTTTCAAAATAAGAATCAATCGCGTCTCTATAAGCTTTAACAACTGTTGCAAGATAGTATTCCGTTTTAACCCGCCCTTCGATTTTAAAGCTGTCAAGCCCGCTTTTTATAAGCTTATCTATATGTTCAATCATACATAAATCTTTGGAATTATATATAAATGTTCCTCTCTCGTTTTCAAAAACAGGCATATACTGCCCTTCTCTTTGCTCTTCCATTAAGTAATAATTCCATCTGCAAGGGTGAGAACAAGCCCCCAAATTACTGTCACGGTTTGTCATATAATTGCTAAGCAGGCATCTTCCCGAATAGGAAATACACATCGCCCCGTGAACAAAGGCTTCAAGCTCTAAATCTTCGGGGGTGTTTTCACGGATTTCGGCAATTTCTAAAAAAGACATTTCCCTTGCCAATATAACACGCCTTGCACCTAATTTATGCCACATTTTAGCACTTTCAAAGTTCACATTGTTTGCTTGAGTGCTAATATGAATTTCAAGGTCAGGAAAAGCCTCGCGGGCAATGGAAAATAGCCCCAAATCGGAGATTATAACCGCATCAATTCCCGTTTTAACCGCCTCGGTAAGATACTCCCTAAAATTCTTTAAATCCTCGTTATGGGGGATTATGTTTGCAGTAAGATAAACCTTTTTCCCTCTCGTGTGGGCAAATTCAACCCCCTCACGGATTTCGTCCATAGTAAAGTTATCTGCCGCAACACGAAGAGAATATTCCTCTCCGCCGATATAAACAGCGTCAGCACCATACAAAAAAGCAATCTTCAATTTATCAAGATTTCCCGCAGGTGCGAGAAGCTCCGGTTTTTTCATAGCTCTATCCTTTATTCTTCATTTTGGTCTGCAATGTAATAATAAACGCCTTTTGCAATAGCTGTGGAAATGGCATTTTGCCCGTCTATATCTATTAAATAATTAAAATCGTCCTCTGTGTCAATAAATGCGGTTTCAACTAAAATTGCAGGCATTAATGTTTCCTTAAGTACTACAAAGTTGGCAGTTTTAACTCCACGGTCAAAAAGCTCTGTCCCCTCTGAAAGCTCCTCCTGAACAAACTCGGCAAGTTTTTCGCCTTTCGTTCCCTTTTTATAGCAATAGGTTTCTGTGCCCTTGCCGCCGCCCGCATTACAATGAATTGAAATAAACAAATCCGCCTCAAGTCCGTTGGCAATTCCTGCACGGTTTAAAAGAGAGTCCATTGCAGAGCTTCCTTTAATATTATCATTATAGTTATCCCTTGTTAAAACAACCTCAAAGCCTAATTTTAAAAGCTTTTGCTCAAGCATCTTTGCAATGGGCCAGGTTATATTCTGCTCCCAAACCTCAAATTCCTCGTTGTGAGCACCAATATCATATCCGCTGAAATTATGACCTGGGTCAATAACAACTAACGGCTTCTCATCATAGGGAAGCTCTGAAAACTCATCAAGGTCAGAAAAATCAATATCCTCTTCTTCAAATTCAGGAGTGTAGTCAAGCCCAACGGAAAATTCATAATCCTTAGGGACTTTTTTCGTTTCAACTACGTCCTCTTTATAAGCAATAACGGGTTCATTTTTCTCCTCTTCGCTTTCTTTCTCAGTTTCGTCTATATCCTCATCCTCCGGCTCCTCAGACTCTTCTTCACAGAAGATTAGTCCCTCTTTTATGCAGTTATAAACCAGAATTGCAACGTCCCCTCTTGGGGCGTTTTCATCAGCAGAAATTGTAACTCCTGCTAAAATTCCCTGGTCTTTGGCAACATCAATATATCCGTCATACCATTTTTCTCCGTCAAGCTCTTTCGCACTCTCTTCAAGCCCTGATGCACAAACAAGCATTTTAATCATCTGTGCATAGGTAACCTTATTTGCAGGCTCGAAAGAAGTTTCGCTCATTCCGTTAACAAGGCCGCCTTCATAGCAGTAAGAAATAAACCGCTCCGCCCAATAGCCTGAGGAAACATCTAAAAAGGGCATTTCCTTTACTTCATAGCTTTCGTCATAGCCAAGAGTTCTTGCAAGAAGCGTTGCCGCCTCTCCTCGTGTAATGAAACTGTCAGGTTTAAAAAGTCCGTCTTCATATCCTGCGATAACACCAATATCAGAAAGATAATCAACCGCATCAAAAACGGCTGTGCCATCCTCCACATCGGGGTAGGATTTTCCAAATATATTTATGGTAGAGAAAAGCACTAAAACAAGCGCAACACATATTGAAAAAATCCTCTTTATCATTTTAGCATACTCTCCTCGGATAAATTTAAGTGACAGTCCCCGACAATATCACTCTTTCAGTATACTATAAAACGACAAATTATTCAATATATTTATTTTGTTATTTTTGTTAATTTATGGTTACAAAAATATGACAAGTTTTCGGGGAAACTTAAAACAAAAGCCTGTCCCGAAGACCGCTGTATCTTCTTGAAACGCTGTTATTTTCTATGTATCTTCCCACAATCTCCTCATTTCCCACTAAAAGGACAACCTTTTTTGCTCTTGTTATGGCGGTATATAAAAGATTTCTCGCCATAAGAGGGCGTGGAACCTCCCACATAGGAATTATAACAATATCAAATTCACTTCCCTGACTTTTATGAACGGTTATGGCAAAGGCGTGTTCAAGCTCGTCAAGCTGGTTAAAGTCATAAACCGCTGTTCTGTCATCATAGCAAACAGACATTTTTTTGGCTCTGTTATCAATTGCCGTAACAAAACCCACATCCCCGTTAAAAACTCCGTCACCCTCTTCGCTGCCATCGTTTTTAACCCAACGGATATTATAGTTATTTTTAACACTCATAACCTTATCCCCGATTCGATAGGTGCAATGAGGGAGCATTTTTTCAGCCTTAGAAATATCCCTTGGATTTAATGTTTCCTGAAGAAGAGTGTTTAAAACCCGAACCCCTGTTTCAGTCTTTTTGGAGGGGCAGAGAACCTGAATTTGAGCAATGCTGTCAACACCATAGAATTTAGGAAGCCGGTTTTTGCAAAGGTCGGCAATTGCAGAGCAAATATCCTCTGCACTATCCCTTTCAAGGAAAAAGAAATCGTTGTCCTTTTCGCTTAAATAAGGATACTCCCCATTATTTATTTTATGGGCATTAACAACAATCATACTCTCCCTTGCCTGACGGAAAATCTCTGTAAGCTTTATACAAACAAAACTGTCACTATCAATTATATCCTTTAAAACATTTCCCGCTCCGACTGACGGAAGCTGGTCCGCATCTCCCACTAAAATAAGTCTTGCCCCTGTTGGGAATGCTTTAAGAAGTGCCTCCATAAGCATTATATCTACCATTGAAACCTCGTCCACGATTAAAACATCGCACTCTAAAGGATTTGTCTCGTTTTTCCCAAAAGCATAAGGTGATTTATCCTCCCCCGGTTTACACTCTAAAAGGCGATGAATTGTCTTTGCCTCAAGCCCGGAAATTTCCGTCATTCGCTTGGCAGCTCGTCCTGTGGGTGCAGTTAAAGAGACCTCTTTACCCATTTTTTGCATAACATCAATTATACCTTTGATGATGGTGGTTTTTCCCGTTCCAGGGCCGCCTGTTATAACCATCACAGAGTTTTCTAAAGAGGCATAGATTGCCTCTCGCTGACTGTCTGCCAGGGTAATATTTGAAGTTTTTTCAAAGTCCTCTATCAGTTTTTCTTCGTTTTTGCCCTTAGTGTCAAAAATAACTCCCGACAAGGTTTTAAGCCGCTTTCCTACATAGCATTCCGATTCGTAAAATTCGTCTAAATAAATTCCGTCAAAGTCCCCTGTATTTTCCTTAACAAGCTGACCTGAAAGGAGCATTTCTGCAATAGTGTCCTCAACATCTCTTGCCGAGATATCTGCAACACTTGTAACCTGATTAATTAAAATCTGGACGGGAAGATAAGTATGCCCACCAAGATAAGCATTATTTCTGAGAGTTGAGCGGATTGCCGCAATAACTCTGTAGCGGTGGTTTTTGGGAAAGCCTAAGGAAAGGCCGATCCTGTCTGAAATTTCAAAGGTTATCCCGTTTATAAACTCACAAAGGGCATAAGGGTTTTCCTGAATTATGTGTATGGCATTCATTCCAAAGAAAAGGTAAACCTTAGCGGAATAGGTAAGAGAAATCCCAAATCTTTGAAAGAACATATTAAGCTCTCTCATACTTGACTGGCTCATTGAGGCACTGTGAATTTCCTCAATCCTCGCTTCATTAAGCCCTTTTATTCCTAAAAGCTTTTGCGGCTCGTTCTCAATTACAGAAATGGACTCTTTGCCAAACTTTTCAACAATGGCTCTTGCCGTTGCCCTGCCGATATAAGGGAAAATCCCCGAGGAAAGATAATGCTCAATCTCCGCCTCATCGGAGGGTGTGTATCGCTGATAACTGCTGACTGAAAACTGCTCTCCGTATTCAGGGTGGGTTTTATATGAGCCATAAGCCTCAATGCTCTCGCCCTCGGCAATATCGGGCATAATCCCGGTAAGGGTAATAAGCGTTCCCTCTGTGGAAACATCACAGACCGCATAACCATTTGAGGGATTAAAATAAATAACATCTTCAATTGTCCCCGAGATTTTTACCTGAGTATCTTCCATAATTTATATATCCTTTACAAAATCAATGTATTCTTCCATTGTCATAACGCGAAGCATTTCGTATTCATTTTCAAGCTTTAAAAGTATTTCTCTTGTTTTATCCTTTGAATTATTTAAAACTGCAATTATATCCCCTCGCAGTTGGTTGTGTTCTAAAGCCATACTGCGAAGAAAGCCTTCAACATCATTTTCGTTGTTATTTAAAAAAATTACCATATGCCTTTTTATGCTTTCACAGTCAATATTTGCAAAGCAACCGTAGAGCATAAATATAAATTTCACCGCTCCGTAAACTGCCAGAATACAAAAAATGGTCATAAAAAATGTTTCAAGCATCAAAATTCCCCCTTTCCCACATTCTATGTTGGATATGAAAAAGAGTGTATTTTTATTTTATCACTTGATACATTAATATGCAAGTTATATTTTGCCGAAATTTGTCTGTTATCTAAAATTGTCCTGAAAAAGCAAAAAACATCTTGAATTAAAACATAAGGTGTGGTATACTTAGGCTATACTGGAATATTAGGAGTAAAATTATGTCCTTAGAACAAATTTTATATAATTTTGGTATTTCTATGCTTCCTATTGCGGAAATACGAGGGTCTATAATCTATTGCTTTGCGCAAGGTTTTGGCTCGGACCTTATTAATCTTTTTATAATGTATGTGATTGCGGTTATCGGGAACTTTCTTCCCGTACCTTTTATAATTCTTTTGTTCCGTCCGCTTTTAAAATTCTTTAAAAGGTTCAGGCTTTTTCGTGGCATCTGCCAGTGGCTTGAGGACAGAACACATAAAAAGGCAGGGAAAATGTCAAGCCTTGGCCCTATTGCCCTATATATCTTTGTGGCAATTCCTCTCCCTACAACGGGGGCTTGGACGGGTTCTATGATTGCAGGACTTTTCGATATGCGTCTTAAGCGTTCCCTCCCTCCGATTTTCTTAGGGATTTTAACCTCGGGGCTTATTATGATGCTCCTTTGCAAAATCGGTGCTGAAAGCCTTGGATTTTTAGGATTTCTCGTAAAATAAGAAGAAAGGACGAAAAATATGAGCGGTAATTTTTACGATTTTGATAAAGACGAAGCGTTTTCCGAGGTTTATATCAATAAGCCTAAAAAGAAACCTGTTTTAAAAGAGTACGAGGTTGAAATTCCAATGCCTCGTGGGGAGATAAGATCAACTGTACCAAAACAGCCAAAGACTCCTTCTGCTCCTCGCAAAAAGGCAAAGCCAAAGAGTAAGATGTCGTCTACTGCTCTTGCTTTTTCAATTATTGGAATTGCAGTTTCCTGTGTTTTGGTTTTTGTTTTTTCAACCTTGTCAGTTATTTTTGGTTGGAAATATTTGCCGGATTTTGATAAAACGGAGGAAAAATCCGTTGTTGGGAATGTTGAGAAAATTGACGAATATGTTAAAATCAGCGATGACGGAAGTACTGTTGAGGCTATCCCTTATTATCGCGATGTTGAGGGAGATGAGTCTTCTCAGAATGATTCTGAAGAAACCGATGAGGATAATTCTTCCGAAAAAGATGCAGAAGATACTGATAATGAAGAAAATAATGTTTCTGATGATAATCAAGAGGGCGGAAATGACGAAGTAATCAATATCGACTAATATATAAAAGGAGCTTTATAAAAATGGAGATTAAGTACAAAAGAGTAATGCTTAAAATCAGCGGTGAAGCTATGTCAGGTGGCAAAGGCTTTGGCCTTGATACCCCCACAATTGACGAAATTGCCAAGAAAATCAAGGAGGCTGTCGACCTCGGGGTTGAGGTTTCAATTGTTGTAGGCGGAGGAAATTTCTGGAGAGGTCGCTCCGGCGGGAATATGGACAGAACAAGAGCTGACCATATGGGAATGCTTGCAACGGTTATAAATTCTCTTGCCCTTCTTGATGCAATTGAGCAACAAGGCGTTCCTGCCCGTGTTCAGACAGCAATTGAAATGAGGCAGATTGCAGAGCCTTACATTCGCTCCCGTGCAGTTCGTCATCTGGAAAAGGGAAGAGTTGTTATTTTTGCTTGTGGAAGCGGTAACCCATTCTTCTCAACTGATACAGCGGCAGCTCTTCGTGCGGCGGAAATTAACGCAGAAATTATTCTTCTTGCTAAGGCTGTTGACGGAGTTTATGATAGTGACCCGCATATTAATCCTGATGCGAAAAAGTTTGACTCTCTTCGCTATATAGATGTTTTAAATCAAGGACTTGGGGTTATGGACTCAACTGCAACCTCTCTTTGTATGGATAATAATATCCCGATTTTAGTTTTCGGTCTTAATGACCCTGACAATATCATTAAAGGCCTAAAGGGTGAAAAAATCGGCACTATAGTATATTAAATTTATTTCTGAAAGGAAGATTATTATGAAAAATGCAGAAACAAAAATGGATAAAGCTATCGTTGCATTAAACAATGACTTTGCAGCAATTCGTGCAGGACGCGCTAACCCTGCCATTTTAGACAAGGTAACAGTTGAGTACTACGGTGCACAAACTCCTATTGCTCAGGTTGGAACAATTTCTGTTCCGGAGCCGAGAACAATTGTTATTCAGCCATGGGACGCATCTATTTTAGGAGATGTTGAAAAGGCGATTTTAAAATCTGACGTTGGTATAACACCAAACAATGACGGAAGATGCATAAGACTTAACTTCCCGCCACTTACAGAGGAGAGAAGAAAAGAACTTGCAAAATCTATTTCCAAGCGTGGCGAAGATGCAAAGGTTACGATAAGAGGCATTCGCCGTGATGCAATTGAAGGCTTTAAAAAGCAGAAAAAAGACGGAGAAATCACAGAGGACGATTTAAAAGGTCTTGAAACAGATATTCAAAAGCTTACCGATAAATTTGTTAAGGAAGTTGACACAATCGTTTCAAATAAAGAAAAGGAAATTATGGAAGTTTAAGCTTGTAAAAACGGCTTAACCGGAGGCTCTCTATGTTTTTTAAAAAGAAAAAAGAAGAAATCCTCGCTATTGACCCAAATAATCTGCCTCGTCATATAGGGGTTATTATGGACGGAAACGGCAGATGGGCAAAGGAACGGCATCTACCTAGAAGTGCAGGGCACAAAGCAGGGGCGGACACTTTTGAAAAAATCGTTAAATACTGCGATAAAATCGGGGTAAAGGCCATAACTGCCTATGCTTTTTCCACAGAAAACTGGAACAGACCAAAAGCTGAGGTTGATAACCTTATGGAGCTACTTTATAACTATCTTCAAATGGCTGAGGAAAAGTTTGCAGGGACAAATATTGTTCTTCGTGTTATCGGAGACAGAACGGCTCTTTCGGATAAAATCAATGAGGCGATTGACCACGCCATTGAAATCACCAACGGCAATACAGGTATTATTCTTAATATGGCACTTAATTATGGCGGGCAAGACGAAATTGTCCGTGCCTCAAAGATTGCTGCTGAGGCAGTTTTAAAGGGTGAAATCACCCCCGATGAAATTACCAAAGAATATCTTGATAAGAATATGTATACAGGGGATAACCCGCCCCTTGACCTTATTATCCGTCCAAGCGGAGAGCAGAGGCTTTCGAACTTTTTGCTTTGGCAGTCGGCTTATGCCGAGCTTTGGTACAGCGATATAAACTGGCCTGACTTTTCCGAAAAGGATATGGAGAGGGCAATTATTGATTATCAAAAGCGTAACCGCCGGTTTGGCAGAGTCTAAGGAAAGGAATTTTTACTTATGAAAACAAGAATTATATCAGCTTTTACTTGTGCTCCTTTATTGGTTGTGGCTCTGCTTCAACCTTTCGACTGGATTTGGGGGATTATAGTCCTTGCTGCATCCCTTATCGGGCTTTATGAGTTTTTTAAGGCAACAGACCTTTTAAAGAGCAAGCCCCTTACCATACTGGGGTATATTACTGCAGTATATTTTATTGCAGGGGATTTTATGGTCTTCCCGTTTGGCATTCCATTTACCCTTTGGTTTTTGGCGGTTTTATTTATCCTTATGCTGATTTTTAACCAGAAAATAAATGTAGGTATGATAAGCTTAACTCTTCTTGGCGTCCTTTACATACCTTATCTTTTATCTTATGTAATCGGCGTCCGTCAGATGAACGGCGGAGAGTTTTATATCTGGCTTATCGTAATCTGTGCATTTTTAACCGATACTTTTGCGTATTTTACAGGGGTTTTCATCGGAAAGCATAAGCTTTGCCCTAAACTCAGTCCGAAAAAGACTATTGAGGGGGCAATCGGCGGCACGGTTGGCTGCGGACTTTTCTGTATGCTTTTTGGTGTTATTATGAATCGGGTCTTTAATCAGGATATAAACTTTTTAAGTCTCTTTGTTTTAGGACTTTTCGGTGCCGTAGCAGCACAGCTTGGGGACCTTACGGCATCTGCCATAAAGCGTCAGTACGGCATTAAAGACTATGGAAGTTTAATTCCCGGTCACGGCGGAATACTTGACCGTATTGACAGTGTCATTTTTGTTGCACCGGTTGTATATACATATTTACTGTATATCGGTATTTAAACGACTTAAGATAAACTCAGGGGCGGCAACTTGCCTGCCCCTTTTAATTTAAAGAGGTATAATATGAACATTTCTATCTTAGGCTCAACGGGTTCAATCGGAACTCAAGCCCTTAAGGTTGCAGACGACCTTAAAGGAATTAAAGAAATAAATATTAAGGCAATAAGCGGAAACAAAAACGTCCGCCTACTTGAGGAGCAGGCAAGAAAATATAAGCCTGAAATTGTTGCCTCCTTTGACGAGAAAAGTGCAAAGGATTTAAAGACTTGCCTTTCTGATACCCCTGTTAAGGTTTTAAGCGGTAAGGATGGGCTTATTTCTGTTGCAACACATCCTGAAAGTGAAATGGTTTTATCTGCAATTGTTGGGTTTTCAGGGCTTGTTCCAACCCTTGAAGCAATAAATTGCAAAAAGGATATAGCCCTTGCCAACAAGGAAACCTTGGTTACGGCAGGGAGTCTTTTTATGGACAAAGTCGCCCAAAAAGGTGTCCGGCTTTTACCTGTTGACAGTGAGCATTGTGCAATTTTTCAAAGCCTTGAGGGAAATCGCCACAATAAAATACGAAAAATTCTTTTAACTGCATCAGGAGGACCTTTTTTTGGAAAAACCTATGATGAGCTTAAAAATGTTACAAAGGAAATGGCATTATCTCACCCAAATTGGAGCATGGGTGCAAAAATTACCATAGACAGCGCAACTTTAATGAATAAAGGGCTTGAAATTATTGAGGCAAAGTGGCTTTTCGGAGTGGATATTGACGATATTGAGGTTGTTGTTCAAAGGGAGAGCATAATTCACTCTATGGTTGAATATGAGGATTTAAGCGTTATCGCTCAACTTTCGCTTCCCTCAATGAAGCACCCAATTCAGTACGCCTTCACTTATCCCGAAAGATTTGCGTCTCCCGATAAGAGATTGAATTTTTCTGACCTTAAAAAGCTTACATTCTATGAGCCTGATGAAGAAACCTTTAAGTGTCTTCGCCTTGCAAAAGAGGCAGGAAAGATGGGCGGAATTATGCCAACGGTTTTAAATGCCTCAAATGAAGTGGCAGTTGAAAAGTTTTTAAAAGACGAAATTTCTTTTACGGATATTGGCGACATAGTAGAAAAAACTTTAGCTGAATATAAAAACATTAAAAATCCCACAATAGATGATATATTAGAAGTCGACATAGAAGTAAGGGAGCGTTTTAAATGACATTTCTCACTATAATTTTTGTGATTTTATTCTTTTCCGTTATAATTTTTGTCCACGAGCTTGGACATTTTATCTCCGCTCGAATTTTTGGGGTAACTGTTCACGAGTTTGCAATCGGAATGGGGCCGAAAATCTGGTCAAAGCAAGGAAAGAGAGAAACTAAGTATTCTATCCGTGCTATTCCAATCGGTGGCTTTTGCCAGATGGAGGGTGAAGACGGGGATAGCAGTGAGGAAGGCTCATTTTCAAATAAGTCTAAGTTTGCCCGTTTTGTGATTTTGGCATCAGGGGCGTTTATGAATATTGTTTTAGGGTTTATTATTGCTCTTATTGTGGTTTCTTTTACTTCGAAGGGCGGAATTGTCACCACAACTGTTGATAAAGTTGTTCCCGAAGCGCCTTCAGCGTCATATATTAAAGCAGGGGACATAATTACTGAAATTAACGGACACAGCGTTAATATACACCAAGAGGTTTCCTCATCCTTATCCTTTAGCAAAGGGGGGACCTTTGATATAAAGGTTAAAAGAGATGGCGAAACCCTGTCCTTTAATGACATAGAGCTTTATAACTATGAATTAAACGGCGAAACATACCCGATGATTGGTATTCAAAATAAGGTCAAAGCTCCAACAGTATTCGGTGTTTTAAAGGAGAGCTTTTTCCAGACAGTTTATATGGGGAAAATCGTCTTTTTAAGCCTTGGTATGCTCATTTCGGGCGAGGCAAATATGAGTGATTTATCGGGGCCCATTGGGGTTATTGACCAAATGGAAAATGCCGTAACAAGCAGTGGCGGTGGTCTTTTAGGCTTGATAAATCTGCTCTTTTTGGCGGGGTTTATTTCTGTCAATATCGGCATTATGAATCTTCTCCCCTTTCCGGCACTCGACGGCGGAAGAATTTTTTTTATTTTAATTGAACTTGTTATAAGACGCAGGGTTCCCCCCGAAAAAGAAGGAATTGTTCATTTTATTGGATTAATTCTTCTTCTTGGTTTGATGGTTTTTGCAACCTGGAATGACATTTTAAGAATTATAGGTTAGGTGATAGTTAAATGACTTCATATAAGTCCACAATCAGGTCTTGTTATATAGGATATTTTGTTCAGGCAATTGTTAACAATCTTGCCCCTGTGTTTTTTGTTATATTCCAGCAGGATTTTAACATAACTCTCACTCAAATAAGCTGGTTGATTTTTATTAATTTTGGGGTGCAGATTATAACGGACATCTTATCCGTTTACACTGTGGATAAATTCGGTTGCCGAAACTCGATTGTTCTGGCTCATATAGTAAGTGCTCTTGGGCTTATTCTTTTGGGGGCGCTTCCGAAGCTTTTGCCAACGCCTTATATCGGAATGATAATTGCAATCGTGATTTACGCCTACGGAAGCGGACTTATTGAGGTTATGGTCAGTCCTGTTGTTGACGCAATTCCATCGGATAGTAAATCCTCTGCTATGAGTCTTCTTCACTCCTTTTACTGTTGGGGACAGCTTGTTGTTGTGCTTTTATCTACCTTGGCACTAAAAGTTATCGGCACGAACAATTGGTTTATTCTCCCTATTATATGGGCGATAATTCCTACTATAAATATCTTTAATTTTATGAGAGTTCCTCTTGCCCCAATGGTTGAAAAGGAAGAGAAAATGCCTCTTTCTAAGCTGCTTTCATCTAAAACCTTTCGCATTTTTCTTGTTATGATGCTTTGTTCGGGGGCAACAGAGATGACAATTTCTCAATGGTCCTCTCTGTTTGCAGAAAAAGGTCTTGGGGTTACAAAGGTCGTAGGCGATTTGCTTGGCCCTTGCCTTTTCGCACTTTTTATGGGCTCAGGAAGAGTTTTATATGGCTTTTTTGGGGACAGATTAAATCTTAGGCTAAGCATTATTGCATTATCTGCACTCGGGATTATTTGCCATCTTTTAACCGCTCTTTCTCCATCTCCCGCCCTTGCCTTGGTGGGATGTGCTTTAACAGGCTTTGCGTCAAGTTTGCTTTGGCCGGGTTGCTTTTCATTAGCGGCGGCTTACTTCCCCAAAGGAGGGACGACTCTATTTGGACTTATGGCAGTGTTTGGGGATTTGGGATGCACCTTTGGTCCATACATAGCAGGAATTGTGGCAGATATTATTAAAACTTATACAAATCTTGGTGAAGTTTTAGGAATTGCTCCGGAACAAGCAGGTCTTAAAATGGGAATTTTAATTGCAGGTATCTTTCCTCTTGCATTAGTTATCTGTGCAAAACGGATTAAGGTAGCAGATGAAATATAGTATAAATTTAGAGGAAAATTATTGACTATCCAATAGTTTTGTGATACAATTTCGATGTTGCTTTAGAGACATTAAAATGGCTTATAAATAAAACGTTTGCGGATGTGGCGGAATCGGCAGACGCGCTGGCTTCAGGCTACGCCACCTCGGTGATTAAATAAATTAAACCGGATTTATCCGTTTTATATGTGAGGATTAAGCAGTTTTGCTCCTCCTCGGGTTACCTCTCCCGTGTAAAAATTAAGGGGTAAAAACTAAATATGCGGATATGGCGGAATTGGCAGACGCGCATGGTTCAGGCAACGCCACCTCTGTGAAAATTCAGTTGAAATCGGTTTATCTGTTTTCATATATGAGGATTAAGCGGTTTTGCTCCTCCTCGGGGTTACCTCTCCCGTGTAAAAAATACGAGGTTATAATTTAATATGCGGATATGGCGGAATTGGCAGACGCGCATGGTTCAGGTCCATGTGAAAGCGATTTCATGCAGGTTCAAGTCCTGTTATCCGCACCAATTTTCAAAGTGCTTACGAGTTTTTCGCAAGCACTTTTTCTTTGCTTAATTCTGCTTACACCGCTATCGGTTTGTAATCACCATTGTGTGCCAGCTTCACATCTCCGTTTTCGGCAAATACCTCTCCATACTCATTAAATGGTCCGTTTATCACTATGACTACTGCAATCTCACCATCTCCCACATCCAGAATCTGAATTTCCTGAACCAGAAGTCTTAAGTTTACGTTACTGATTGCACCCTCTGCTACGATGCTATCGAGCATATCGATGTTTTCCTTGATAGCTTTTCTTCGTTTCTTTACTGTTTCTTCAAGGTTTATCAGCTCATTAATCTTAACCTTAAGGTCTTCAATCTGTGCCTTCTTTTTTCCAAGCATTCTGTCATAAGTGGCACGGTTTTCCTTATCGTTAATTCTCTCCATCAGTATGTTTTCCACATCTATTTCGAGATTTGATACAGCAGTTCTCATTTCAGCTATCTGCTTTTCTGTGCCTGCCTTATTCCGTAACCACTTTTTAACATCGGCTTCTATAGCGGTCCAATTCTTCTCCGACTCGGATTTCAGCCTTAATATTTCCTTATAGACTAAGTTATCCAAATCCGCCTCCTGAATTCTGTGTGAGGTGCAATAGCCTTTGTAGCGATGATAACCATTGCAGACATATTCAACTCGCTCAGGCTTGTCTCTCCATCTGCGAATCTTTGCCACGAAGGTGCAACCGCAATCTCCGCACTTTAATAACCCTGTGTATCGATGATATGGTTTTCCGCTTGAAGCTCTGACCTTAGTTTCCTTTTTAGCTTCAATCAGTTTTTGTACCTTATCCCATATTTCCTTTGGAATTATTACAGGTGCAAAGTTTTCGTGCCTGAATTGTTCTTCTGTCGGAACCTTATGTCTGATTTTCTTTGCCTTATCGCTTTCTTCTACATGGCATATCAGCGTTCCTGTATAGAACTCATTTGTAAGCACTCTCTTGACTGCAGTTGAATCCCACAGGTACTTAAGGGTTATTGCAGGTTTATTATAGCCTTGATTTTTATCGTTGTATAGCTTTTGATAATATGACGGCGATTTCTTGCCATCTTTATTCAGCTTTTCCGCAATCGCTTTAAAGCCGAAGCCATCAAGATACATTGAATAAATTTCTTTAACTATACCTGCAGGCTCATTCTTGATTATGATTTTGCCGGAGTTCTTATCCTTGTAGTAACCCATAGGTGGCATATTGCATATGCCCTTGTCCTTTTGCTTCTGACGATATCCGTATCTTATCTTTTTGCTGACATCTCTTGCATACATATGATTCATAAACTGACTCATTTCCATACGGAATTCATCATCTGTGTTGAAACTGTCGGTATTGTCTGTTATGCTGATTACTCTTATACCCTTGCTTCTTAAGTATTCGATGAACATAGAAGTCTGGATTTTCTCTCTGCCAAGTCTTGACAAGTCTTTTACCAACACTACATCCATCTTATGCTCTTCAGCCGCTTTACAGATTTCATCGATTCCGTTTCTCTGGAAGGTCATTCCGCTTACATTGTCATCATAGGATTCTCCTACGAATATGTGACCTTCCCGTTCTATGTAATCCATGAGAATTCTGCGTTGATTTTTGAGTGAATTCATTTCCTTATCTTCATCTCTTGACAGTCTGTAATAAATCCATATTCTCCATGCTTGCATTATGTTCATAAATAATTACCTCCTTTCAGCAACAAACAATACCACACTAATTTCAATATATCCAGCAAAACATTTACAAAAGCTCTAAAGGTTTTTTCACCTTTATTTTAGCCTTAATGTCATCCCTGTACATGCGCTCCGCAATAATCTTAACCCCCTGTTCCAAAGTTAATTTTTCCATTTCTTTTATGGTTTTAATAACATAAACCGGGTTTCTGATTTCCTCATCTGTAAATCTTGTGTATATATATGTTTTCATAATTCGTAGCTCCTTCCTTATTGGTTAACTGCAGCAGGCTTTTCCTGCTCGTAACTTTCTTCGTGGGTTTCAAATTTATGACCTAAATAATCAAAAATCGTTGCCCTTAAAAATTTGTTATACTCTTCATTTGTTCCGTTATATACATACAGAACCTCTCTGATTCTTGGGTAAGCACTTTTTCTCGGCATAAATATGCCCCCCTTTCATTATTACAATTAGCACCGACTTCCGCCACAGTTCCTGACCTCCTGCCTTGCTTGACACCGACATCGTGTTTGCATCTCTTGGTGCGCTCATATCGTGGCGTCACTTCCCCGAGAATGTATCCCTCGCGGTTCGGCTATTTAGTTTTAGAAAATCAACTGTGTTTCGAGTAGATTTTACAACTAAATTATAACAAGGCATTGACAACTCGGCAATAGTTTTGTATAATGTTTCTTGGAGTAATGTAAATTTTACAAAACCAAGCAGCTTTACATTTTACAAAACAAGGCGGTGTTTTAGGTGTCAAAAAAGAGGCAAATTATGGACTTTCAAGCTCCGGAATATGTTATAAAGCAGGATTATTTACAAAATGAAATGGAAGTGCCTGATAATAAAAATATAATTCTTACCGTTGATCCTCAAAAAGACGATTATGCCATTAGCAATATATTGTGGGTGCTTAATGGTGCAAGAACATATTCTAAAATCAAAGAAAAAAATAAGATTGATTCTTTGGACGCTGACAAGCGAAAGGAGAAGATAAAAAGTATCAGAGAAAAATTTGCTTCAAATTTCGTTCTTGATTTTAGCAGCAGAGAACACTTGCTTGAAAATTATTTAAAAAATAATAACGAAGAGATTCCCGATGCAACTACAAATGCTTTGGGTGGTTGCCGCATTTCAGTAAAATGCGGAGAAGGAATTCTTGATTTCATATATGCTGATTTTGATGAAATTTATAACAAGCTTAAGGGGAAAGAATATGTTGTGAAATATTCTGATGGAGAAGAAAAAAAGAATTATGATGCTTTTTACAACCAATATGCTCATTACTGCAATACTTTACATAACTATGAAGATTTGTTTGCTGCTTCGTTATATACTTATATCTGTCCGCCGGTTATAGGTAATGATTTCAAAGGCAAGAGTTCTCATGAAATGGTTTTGGACTATTATATTAAGATGCTCAAATATTGGCAAAGTTTTTACCTTGAATTAATTGAATTTTGCTACGACGAAAATTACTATCCGGAAATTTTGGGTGACCTGTGTCCACACGAAAGGTATTATTTGTATTGTGTAATGAACGAAATACCCAAAACACATATTTTAAAGCAGAAATATAGCTTTGTTGATAATAAGCTATCGGGTGATACGATGCCATTTGGGTTGCCGCTAGAAGAAATTGACAAGAGATATGAAAAGAAGATTAACATAGATAAAGAATTCAAGAAATTTGCCAAAGAATATGAATTTCGTGCTGATGTACTGCAAGGTCTTCTTCGCACGCCCCAATTTATGCATATTTGTTATGATTTTTCTACCATAGAAGAAGCATTAAATGTTGAACTTATGCGCATGTTTGAACTTGACTTGCGTTTTATTAAATGCCAATGGTGTGGTAAATATTTTGTTCGCAAGACAGAAAAAGATGCAAGATACTGTGACCGCATCCATCCGGGTACAAATAAGACCTGTAAGGATATAGCCACACTTGATAATTTCAAAAAGAATCACCAGGACGATGTCGCAACACAGATATATAACCTTTATTACAAACGATATTCTGCAAGAATTCAGGGAATTAAAAAGCGACAAGATGAATTCAACAAATGGAAGATTCAATCCTCTGCAAAGAAAATTGAATGTGAAAATGGAGCAATTACTCCGTATGAGTATGATAATTGGAATTTTGATTGTTTCTCTAACAGACCGGGAACGAAATTTTTCAAAGAGAAAAAATGAGGTTAAGCATAAAAAGTATGCTTAACCAAAATGTAAGAGGATAGGCCACCTTGCCTATCCTCTCGCTATTTTATTCCATTGTGCCGACCATTTTATTTATATCGCCGTCTGAGTCTACAACTATGGTTTTTGTTTTGCTTGGAGCTACATAGCCGAATCCTTCTATGTAGGCTTTATTTTTCTGTTCTATAATTTCGTTTCGTATTTTTGTTTCTTCATCGGTGAGGTAGCATGTGTCTTTTGCCATGATTTCATCATTTGAATTTATGGGTTCTTCCGGATTCTTTTCCCATTTCGCATACAAGACATCAGGTTTTGTGAATTTAAATGTTGTTACCTGATTCTGCTTTGTTCTGGGATCGGTGAACCAACCTTTGAATGTGTGACCGTATTTTGTTGGTACATAACTTTCAAGACTGATGCTCTCGCCGTATCTTTTTGTTATTGGCCTGATAAAGCTACCACCATCTGATGCAAAGGTTAATGTTACATTTCCTACGATGCCGAGTTCGTTGTCAAAGGTTACTCGGTATTTACTAAGCCACCAAGGTTTTGCAGTTGCAGATGCCGTTGTTGTCAGCAACATAGTCACTGCCAATGCTGTACATAATACTTTTTTCTTCATGTTCTTTCATCTCCTAAATTTGTATTTACCTTTCGGCAACACAAACATACCACAGAAGATGGCATAAGTCTACGAAGTTTTTTCAAAGTCCTTTTCTTTGATTAATGTGTATCATATTTTGATATAATATAAAAAGTAGCATACCGTAACTGCCCATCATATTCCGTTACCTTTCATAAATATAGGCAGAATAACGAGAAATATAACCGGAGGTATTATATCTTTGCATAATCCAACAAGCATTTCTTCTGTTTCGCTTGCAGGGCCTATAGTACATACAATTTTCGTTTTACGCATATTATTTACCTCCTAAAAACATAGCCCGCTTTTCACAGCAAAGACAAAGAGATGTAAAAAGCAGGCATAAGCAAAACAGATTATTTTAATATTGATACAGCATCGCTGATTGTTTTTTCAAAAGCTTCTCTGCCGTATTTGTCAACCTCGGATTTATTCTTTTCACCATGAGTAAGGCATCCCGCACCGCCGATACATCCGCCGACACACGCCATACCTTCGATAAAGTTTGCATCCAGTACACCCTTGCTCAGCTTGAGAAGTGCCATCTTGCAAGCTTCTATTCCGTCACAAGGAATTGCCTTTAAGTCAAATTCGATATTCTGTTCTTTAAGGCCTTGAGCAACTGCATCAGAAAGTCCGCCGCTTCGAGCAAATATTCTGCCATAATATGATGCGTTATCCAAAACATCTTCTTCAAGAGTTGTAATGTCAATATCCTTACTGTCATAGAGTGCCTGAAGCTCTTCAAAGGTCATAACAGCATCTACATAAGGCTTTACATCTTCAAGCTGTGCTTCAGCTTTTTTAGCTGTACAAGGTCCAATAAACACTACCTTTGAGTTCGTATCTGTTTCCTTGATATACTTTGCAAGTGTTGCCATTGGTGAAAGATTGTGGGAAATATATTTTACCAAATCAGGGAACGCTGATTTTATATAAGCAACAAAAGCCGGACAGCATGAGCTTGTCAAAAGGCCTTTTTCTGCAAGTTCTTTTGATTCTGCCTGTGCAACCATATCTGCACCAAGTGCTGCTTCAATTACCGTGTAGAAACCAAGCTCTTTAAGTCCCTTGATTACCTGACCGAGCTTTGCATAAGTGAACTGACTGGAAATTGAAGGTGCAACCATAGCATATACCTTATACTTACGGTTATCTTCACTTTTCTTAATCAGGTCAATTACATTCAAAATGTATGACTTATCCATAATAGCACCGAATGGGCACTGATATACACAAGCTCCGCAGGCTGTACACTTACTGTTATCAATTGCAGCAGCATTATCCTCATTAATAGAAATAGCTTTTATTTTACATGCATTCTGGCAAGGACGTTTACGGTTCACAATAGCATAATAAGGACAAACCTTTGCACACTGACCGCACTCAACGCATTTTGATTTATCAATATGTGCAACATGATTGTGGTCAAATGAAATTGCTCCTCTTTTGCAGACATCCTCGCATCTGTGAGCAAGACACCCACGGCATGAATCTGTTACTTCGAAACCAGCTGCCGGGCATTCATCACAGGCAATTTCAATTACCTCAATTACATTTGGATTTTCTTTATCTCCGCCCATAGCGATTTTTACACGCTCAGAAAGTATAGCTCTTTCCTTATAAACACAGCAACGCATTGTCGAAGTTTTACCAGGGACGATCGTTTTCGGAATTTCCAAGATATTTTCAAGAAGAGTGTCATTCCAAGCCTCTTTTGCAACTTCACGCAGCACTTTATATTTCAAATGCTGAACTTTAGTATCAAATTTTCTCATAATTCACACTCCTTAAAAATAACTTACTTTAATTCTTTTACCCATTTTCTTTAGGCTTTTTGAAAGTTCCTCAACCAAATTCATCTTAATACTGAAATTTATCGGCAAATCGGGATTCTGATGTGCAGGGTTTATAGCGCGACCAACATAGAAGTTTATATCTGTTGCTTCTTCAAATAACAACTGACAAATGAGCGAAGCACCGTCACGCTTATAATTCCAATGCTCATACATTTCGTTTTCGCCAAGATAATCTTTAGCGTATTCGATTACCTTGTTCATTGTAATAACGCCTTCAGTTACCAAATCAACACCCTCAAGCTTTGCAATGGGAGGAACATCAGATTTCTCAAAATTCAGAGTTGCCTGCAAAGGTTTTCTCAAATACTTTGCTGCAATAGAGGAAGTTGTTCCGCCGCATATAATATGCTTACCTTCCTTTGAGAAGAAGAGGGACATCATACGGTCACAGTCATCACGGTTAGAAGGTGGACCGAACAAGATGTTCATTGGCTCTCTTTTTCTGATTTTAACGATACAAGCTGTAGCATCATCACCGGGCTTTTGTCCATAAAGCTTATCACATTCATCAACCAAAAGTGTAGACAAATTCTTTGCGGTAAGTCCTGTTACAGACATTGTTTCCATAAACTCTATAATGTCTTCACGCTTCCATCCAAAGTTATATGCCATACCAATTCCGGCGTGAGGACAACCGTCACTCATGGCTATAAAGATATCACCTTCCTGCAAACGAATAACCGACTTATATATTTTCTTCCCATCTATATTCATTTCAGTTTTGGGATAATCGTAATTTTTGTTATCACGAAGCACGATAGTCTGCGGATTGTCGTACTGAATGATTTCAGCAGTTTCATTATTGATGATGTGCATAATTGTAAATGTTGAGTATGCAACGCCACGAACCGAGCAAATAGGAAGCGTTGCCGCAATAGTAGATACACATTCTTCAATAGGAAGTCCCGCCGCCATCATTGTTGAAATAATCTTTGATGTGAGCGTTGAAAGAATGCTTGCTTTAACACCGCTTCCAAGTCCGTCTGCAAGAACGATAACCGTTGAACTATCATTTTGTTCAACAATCTCTACATGGTCACCGCAAAGCTGTTCACCGTAATGGTTAATACTTTTGTAGCCGATATCTGCACATAAATCATTCATCCTGTATCGACTCCTTTAGCTTTGCAAGTGCAATTTTTGTTTCTGCAGCTGTTTCACCAAGCAAGGATGCGATTTCCTGAACAATACGCATCTGCTTATCAACAACCTTATCCGCAACCTCTACAGTCTGACGACTGATACTTTCTTTCTTTTCACGTTCGTTTTGCTCATCGGTAATATCACGCATAATACCAATAAGAAGATGTGAATCCTTATCATATACAACCGACTGTTCGATATAACGCTTATATTCAGCAAGATATACTTTCTTGTTTCTGATATCCCTGCCTGTAGTTCTTACTTCCATAAAGTCCTTCGGATCCATAATACGAACAACTAAATCGCCAAGTACATCTGTGCTTGAACGAATGTTCATTATGTTTCTTGCTGCTTCGTTTATCTGCTGTACTTCTAATTCTTCATTAAGAACTATAAGACCGTTTGGTGTATTCTTAACGATTGTATCAGAAAAGCTTTCGGCTTTATCCTTAAGGAATGGCAAGCACATAGAAATTTCTGCTTTACCCTGACAAATAGCAATAGCTTTTTCACGGCAGGTGTTATATCCACAGGAACCACAGTTAAGTTCATCTGAAGGCTTAAATTTGCCCATTTGACGAAGAACATTGTAAATTTCGGTTTCAGAAGGCTGCTGTAATCTGTGCTCAATATATGTAAACTGCTTTTTCAGTTCCATATTATCAGGCTGCACCACATCAAAGTCTTTGTTACCTGCATAATTTGCTATGGTAATATAATCTTTAACCGGTGCGCTTCGATGATATTTTTCCATAACAGGACCGCCGATACAACTGCCTACACATGCCGACATTTCAATAAAGCATTTATGGATTTTTCCGTTTTCTATATCACGAAGTGCATCAACACAGTTATCGATTCCGTCAAGAGCCATATAAGTATAACCCGGAGCATCCTGTGCCATTGTTTTAAGAACGCCACCTGTTGTCGGGAAGAATCTTGCACGGCTTTCTTCATTGGAATCCATATCCGTTTTCAACTCAATATTTTCTTCTTTTAACCAATTTGTAAGTTCTTCGAAGGTCAAAACTGCATCTACAATGCCCTCGTAATGTTCTGCTTCGTCTTTTTTAGCAACACAAGGACCTATAAATACTGTTTTTGCCTTTGGAAATCTCTTTTTAATATCCATACAGTGTGCCTGCATAGGAGATACTACATCTGC
>JAZROF010000026.1:0-9823 GCA_045648565.1 Clostridia bacterium
CCGCCCTTAAATCCTAAAGGCGGCATATTATTGTTTATTTAATTATTTGAACTTGCGTTTTCTTGCAGCCTCTGATTTCTTTTTACGTCTTACGCTAGGCTTTTCATAGTGTTCTCTCTTTCTAACTTCAGAAAGAACTCCTGCCTTAGCGCATGAACGCTTAAATCGACGAAGCGCGCTGTCTAACGATTCATTATCTTTAACTCTGATTTCAGCCATTATCGATTTCCCTCCCTCCAAATTAACATTGGGATAGTGGATTTGTTTTGCCTTAAACTTGACTGTCAAAAATTCTACAGATAACATTATAACCGCTTTTTAATTTAATGTCAAGTGATAATGAAAAAAATTTTAATTTCGGCGGTACTTCTTAGGGATAAATCGCCCAAAAACCACGATTTTGGCACATATCGTCGTAAAAAATCCTCACAATCCGTCAAGGATTCTTCGGATTTTCGCCTTGCTCTGCACTCAAAATCGAGATTTTTGTGGTGCAAAGCAGTTTTGGGTTAGGAATTTTTCTTCTCAGAGAAGTCATAAAAATGCAGGCATACCGGCGTATGTTTGCATTTTTTTGCGCACTATCAGCGAAAAATAACAATCCAAAACCGACTTCTCCCTAAGAAATACCGCCGCTTGTCAGTTTTTTGATTTTCCTATCATTTCATAGAGGGTATCGATTGCAAGGGAAAGTCCGCCCACCTTGTCAATAACGCCATATTTAACTGCTTCCTCTCCAAATAAAACTGTTCCCACATCGTTGGCAATCTCGTCTGTTTCAAGGAGAAGAGTTGAAAATTCCTCCTTTGTTATTTTCGAGTGTGCTACAACAAAATTTATAATTCTGTCCTGAATTTTATAAAGATAATCAAACATCTGAGGAACTCCGATTACTGTTCCGCTCATACGGACAGGATGGATTGTCATTGTGGCTGATGGAACGATAAAAGAACAGTCCGCCGATACCGCTAAAGGAACGCCTATGCTGTGTCCGCCTCCTAAAACCAGGGAAACGGTTGGTTTTTTCATTGAGGCAATAACCTCCGCTATGGCAAGGCCTGCTTCAATGTCCCCTCCAACTGTATTTAAAATTACTAAAAGCCCGTCAATGTTTTCGTCCTCTTCAACAGAAACCAATTTCGGGAGAATATGCTCGTATTTCGTTGTTTTGGTCTGTTGCGGAAGAACTGTGTGCCCCTCAATCTGCCCAACTATGCTGATGCAAAAAAATCTTCCCTTGGAGTTTTTAATTTCAACTCCGCCCATATCCTTTATGCCCTCATATTCCTCATTTATAGCTTCATTTTTATTCTCATTTTCTGACATTTTTCTTCCCCTTTCGTTTATTTCTCTTTTTATTATGAAGTTAAAGCAGAAAAATATTCTTGATAAATTTATATAAATATGCTATACTTAAATATAATGCAATTTAGGAGGGATGAATTATGCCAATTAAGGTTTCGGACAATTTACCGGCTATTGAAGTTTTAAATCAGGAAAATATCTTTGTTATGACGGAAACTAAGGCTATGACACAGGACATCCGTCCCCTTGAAATAATTATTTTAAATCTTATGCCAACGAAAATTACTACGGAGACTCAGCTTCTCCGTGCTTTAGGGAACACTCCTCTTCAGATAAATGTTTCTTTTATGCATACAAAAACCCATCTTTCAAAAAATACATCAAAGAGCCATATTGAAACATTCTACTGCACCTTTGACGAGGTTAAAGATAAAAAATTTGACGGTCTTATTATAACAGGTGCTCCTGTTGAAACTATGGACTTTGAAGAGGTGGACTATTGGGAAGAGCTTTGCGAGATTATGGACTGGTCAAAGACAAATGTTACCTCCACTTTCCATATATGCTGGGGTGCTCAGGCGGCGCTTTATCACCACTACGGCATAAAGAAATATCCCCTTTCTAAAAAAATGTTCGGGGTATTCCCTCATAATGTCTGCTCCGATAAAAAACATAAAATGCTTCTTCGCGGATTTGATGATGAGTTTTTCGCTCCTCACTCAAGACATACTGAAATTAAGAGAGAAGACATTCTCGCTGTTCCTCAGCTTGAAATCTTAGCGGAGTCTCCTCAGGCAGGGGTTTATATCGTTTGTGCCAAAGGCGACAGACAGTTTTTCATAACAGGCCACTCTGAGTATGACACAGAAACTCTTAAGACAGAGTATGTTAGAGATATAGAAAAAGGAATGGAAATCGATGTTCCATTTAACTATTTCCCTGAGGATAACCCTGAAAACGACCCCGTTAACAGCTGGCGTGCTCACGCAAACCTCCTCTATTCCAACTGGCTTAACTATTTCGTTTACCAGACTACACCATACGATATTAAGACCATTAAATAGGAGAAAAATATGGAAAAATCAACCATTGTTTCTGTAACTTGTCCCGAATGTCTTAAAGACGGGGAGTTTTTAAAATACGAAATTATCGATATAAATAAAAAGCCTAATCTTCGTGATGATATTATAAACAGACAGCTTTTCACCTATGCCTGTCCCCATTGCGGAGAGAAAATTATAGTGTCCTACGACTGTATTTATATTGACACGGAAAATAAGCACTGTATAGCTTTAATCACAACTGATGATTTCTCCTTTGTGGATAAAATAATTGCTCAGGACTATACTGTTCGAATTGTTCCGTCGGTTAATGACTTTATTGAAAAAATCGCTCTTTTTGAAGACGGAATTGACGATAGGGTTTGTGAGCTTTGTAAGCTTTTCTTAGGAGAGAGCTACGAAGAGCAAAATAATGCAGAACTCCTTGCCGCATATTATAGCGGGCGGGATATGGAAAATGACAATATTCATTTTTATCTTATAGGGGATGATGCAGGGAACTGCGAAACAACTCTTTCGATGCAGTCTTACCGAAACATTTTAGAGGTTTTTTCCGCCTCTCCCTTTAACAATAAAGAGGAAACGAGAATTGATGCCGAGTGGGCACTTTTAGCCCTTCGGGACGGAATATTTGATGCTCCCACTGATATATAAAAAGCTCCCTTCGGGGAGCTTTTTTTATATTAAAAGAGGCTGAATTTGTTTTCCCAAAAGGGCTTCTTTTAGGGTTTCCTCTATCTTTTCCATATCTGCAACCAAAGACCTTTGCTTTTCTACGCAGTCGTCCTGACCAAAGGGCACAAGATAGATATTTTTCATATTCATAAGAAAGCCGATATTTTTCGCGTTGTTTCCAAGTCCGTCATTTGTGGAAACCGCAATAATTACAGGTCGGTTGTTCCTAAGATGGGACTTTACCGCAAGGGTTACAGATGAGTCTGCTATTCCGTTTGCAATTTTTGCAATGGTGTTTCCCGTGCAGGGGGCAACAATTAAAGCGGAGAGCATTTTTTTAGGGCCGATTGGCTCAACCTCGTTTATAGTTTCCAAAACAGCTCTCCCTGTTATTTCCATAAGCTTTTCCTTATGCTCCGCACTTTTTCCAAAGCGTGTATCTGTTGTGGCACTTACCTCCGACATTATGGGGATTATCTCATAACTTTGAGAAAGCTTTTCTACTTCAGGAAAAACTTTTTTATAGGTGCAAAAGGAGCCTGTTAAGGCAAAGCCGATTTTTTCCTTCTCCATTTACACCGCCCCCATTTCTTCCATAATATTTTGGAGGGTTTTTGAAATAAAATCTCCTGCCGTCTCGGGAGCAACCTTTCCCGGAAGAGAAAGCGCCCATATAACTTTCTTGCACATCTGCTCTGCTGCTTCAAAGTCCACTCCCCCCGGTTTTGAGGCAAGGTCTATTATAAGGCTTTCACTCTTTACTTTCTGCAAAACGCTATATCCTATAACAGGGGCAGGAACCGTATTAAAAATCACATCAAATTCCCCTATCTTATCCCCTAAACTGCTAAAGAACATACTATCAATTCCCAAAGAGGAGCAATATGCTCTATCTCTGTATTTCCGAACGCAGACCGTTGTTTTAGCACCAAGTCCCGTAAGCATTTTAGAGAGCACCTTACCGATTTTCCCGTTCCCTAAAACCAGTAGGCGGCTTGTGCTTAAACAAAAAGGGGTCTCCCTCATCGCAATTTCTATTGCCCCCTCGGCTGTGGGGATTGCATTTAAAATTCCAAGTTCTTCTCTTTCTAAATAGTCAACGCAGTGCACCCCATATAGCTTTGCTACTGCCTTTATTCCCTCATCCCCTTTTCCTAAAAGCAAAATCTGGTCCCCTTTCATACACCGAAGAACATCGCCTGTATGAATTTCTTCCTCCGAAAAAGGCGCATTTATCGTCTCTCGCCCTTTGCTGTATGGTAGAGGCAAAACAACCGCCACCGCCCCTGATATTGCTTCAGCAATTGATGGAGCAAGACTTATATTGTCGGCAAATTCATCCTTTTTTGCCTTACTAAAACCATATATTCTTATATGAGGGCAAACCTTTGCCATATTATTTATAACTCTTATCTGGCGCTTATCTCCGCCGATAAAACAAAGCTCTTTCATAATCATCACCTTTCCTACATATTCTTTTTTTATATAATATGTTCCCCGTAAATTTTGGTGTAAAATATTGCAGTTTTAAAAGAAAAGTGATATAATTTAATTAACATAAAAAGGAGGGATTTTCTATGAAAAAATTATTTGCTTTGTTGCTTATCATAACCTTCGCTTTTTCGTCTTTTTCCGCCTATGCCCAAAAAGATGTAAAATATCTTAAGGCAGAAGAGCGATACGACTACGGGAGCGAGACAGTTTATGTTGCCAGAAGCTCTGCCACAGGTGAAATTATTCCCCTCTCAATAGGACCTTTAGATGGCTATTCCTATGTTTATACAGAGGAGCCGTTTATTATGGAAAAAATCCCTTATACTCCAAAATACACTGACGGGGCAGACGAAAACAGCCGCTATTCTATGGGAATTCGGGAAATGAGTGCAAGAGGCGTTTTAAAAGGCTTCCCTGACGGAACTTTTAAATCTGACAAAGAGCTTTCCCGCGCCGAAATGGCGGCAGTTTTCAGAAGACTTTTTTCTATAGATACAGAAAATGCACCATCTTCCATCTTCCCTGATATAGCAGATAGCAGCTGGTGCCGTGAGGACATTATGGCTTTAGTTCAGGAAGGGGTTTTCGCAAAGGGCGAATATTTTTACCCCGATAGACTCATAAACCGCGAACAGCTTATAACTATGTCATACAGAATGATAAACCGTCTGGGCGGCATTAAAACCGATGTTTCCGCCTCTTATATGGAACTTGATGATTTTGACTCTATTTCCGATTTTGCAAAGGAAGCTTATGATGCCCTTATTTCAAACGGATATCAGATTCTTTATGAAATGGTTGACCACGACTTTATGGACACCTCCGATGACGAATATTTTGCAAACTCCAAAAAGGCAGTAACAAGAGGAGAGTGTGCAGATTTTCTCTACTTCCTTACAAGAAGATTCTTGGATAATAACGCTCCTGCCATTTTAAAGGATGAGCTTTCTGATATTGAAATTCCAATTCTTGACGGCTCTACCTCAACCTATGACATAACAAAAAATATTTACAGTGCTTTTTATCAAAACCACGAAAATCTTGATTCTTTTCCAAAGGCTCACTCTAAAACCACCAATTCTTATAAACGCCTCATAGACGGCGAGGTGGAAATGATTTTCGTTCCTGACCCGGGAGAAGAAGTTTTAAATTATGCCAAGGAAAAAGGCGTAAACCTCAAATTCGTTCCTATTGCGAATGAGGCACTAATATTCTTTACAGATAAAGACAATAAGGCGGATAACATAACAACGGCTCAGCTCCACGACATATATGTAAATAACGGAATTAGAAACTGGAGTGAAATCGGGGGCGAAGACAAGGAACTTATTGCCTACTGCCGAAATAACGATAGTGGCAGTCACGCCCAGATGGAAAACTTTATTTTGGACGGAAAAGAAATAAACGAGAAGATTGCTCAGGAAAGAATTTCTCTTATAATGGCAAGTATCTTAACCGATGTTGATGACTTTAACGCACAAAACCCCGATAAAATCGCTATGGGCTATAGCCTTTATTATTATTTCAATAATGTGCAAATGGTTATTGGACCAACCGATTTAAAGCTTATGAGCATTGACGGCGTTGCCCCAACGGATGAAACAATCGGAAACAATACATATCCTTACACAACAAACTACTTTGCAGTTGTTCGGGACGAGAAAAACGAAAAGGTTGACAAATTCATCTCTCTTATGCAAGGGGAATTTGGTCAGGCAGTTATTTCCCAAAGCGGTCTTGGCGTTATAAAATAATAATATAATATTTTAAAGCCCGCAAATGGCATTCCCTTGACATTTGCGGGCTTTAGTGATAAAATTTTATTATTGTTTTATAGATTGGAGGTAAAAAATTATGAGAAAAATTATTGCACTTTTTTTATCTCTTTTTCTATGTATTTTAAGCTTTACCTCTTGCCAAAATGAACCCCCAAAAGGGCTTAGCATTGTGGCTCTTAATTTTCCTGCCTACGATTTTGCAAAAAATATTGTTGGGGAGTGTGCAGAGGTTTCCCTTCTTCTTCCGCCGGGTGGAGAAAGCCACACCTTTGAGCCGACTGCAAAGGATATTATAAAGATTTCTCAGTGCGATATTTTTATATATACAGGCGGAGAAAGTGACGCTTGGGTGGATAAAATAATAGCTTCCCTTGACAAGAAACCGAAAACGATTAAAATGATGGATTTTGTCGAAATTTGTCAGGATGACCACCATTTTATAGAACATAGCTTCCTCAGCCATAGTTTACACGAAATAGATGAACATATATGGACATCTCTTAAATTTTCGCAAGATATAATAAAAGGTATTTCCAGGGAAATATGTGACCTTGATAAAGAAAATTCAGCTTATTATAAAGCAAATGAAAGAAAATATATAAACGAAATCAAGGCTTTGGATAGTGATTTTGAAAAACTATTCAGCACTGCAAAACGAAACACAATCGTAGTTGCAGACCGTTTTCCTTTTTCTCATTTTGCAAATGATTACGGGCTTAACTGCACTTGTGCATATCACTCCTGCACGGAGGACAGTGAGCCTACACCAAAAATGATAGCAGAGCTTATTGAAGCAGTTAAGAAAGAAAATATACCAATAGTTTTTCATATGGAGTTTTCAAATAAGACGGTAGCAATGGCAGTTTCAGAGGACACGGGGGCACCCTTAAGGGAGCTTCACTCCTGCCACAATGTTACAAAAGAGGAGCTCTCTTCGGGTGTTACTTATCTTTCTCTTATGAAAAATAACTACAAAGTTTTAGAGGAGGCGGTTAATTTATGAACATAGTTCTTTGTGAAAATTTAAGTGTCACCTTCTCGAATACCCCCGTTTTAAAAGACCTTTCATTTACAGTTGACGAAGGGGATTATCTCTCTATTGTTGGTGAAAACGGCTCAGGGAAAAGCACCTTGATTAAATGTCTTTTAGGGCTTGTTACCCCTGACTTCGGGCACATAGTAACTGAGAAAAGCTTGTTTAACCACATAGGCTATCTTCCTCAGCAGACAACCGCTCAACGCGATTTCCCCGCAACGGTTTTTGAGGTTGTACTCTCCGGATTTTTAAACGATTTATCAGGAAAGCTTTTCTACTCAAAAGCTCACAAAGAAAAGGCAAAGGAAATGCTTTCTCTTTTTGGAATTTCTGATATCAAAAATAGAAGCTATCGCACCTTATCCGGCGGGCAACAGCAACGAGTTCTTTTAGCCCGGGCTATGTGCAGCACAAAAAGGCTTCTTCTTTTAGACGAGCCTGTAACGGGACTTGACCCTCTTGCCGTTAGGGATTTATATAAAATTTTGCGGGAGCTTAATAAGAAACACAAAATAACCATAATTATGGTTTCACATAGTATTGATGATGCAATAAGTGAGTCGAACAAGGTCCTTCATCTTGGAGAGGATTGTTCATACTTTTTTGGTACAACTAAAGAATATATAGAAAGCGATTTTGGGAAAAGCTTTTTAGGAGGGCAGAAAAATGGTTGAAGTACTTAATGCATTTTTATCCTACTCCTTTTTAAGAAACGCTCTTGTTGTGGGAGTTTTAGTTTCCCTTTGCTCAGCCCTTCTTGGCGTCAGTCTTGTTTTAAAAAGGTACTCAATGATTGGCGATGGACTTTCCCATGTTGGCTTTGGGGCTATGGCAGTTGCTCTGGCATTTAATTTCGCCCCTTTATATGTGGCAATTCCCGCCACGGTTCTTACGGCGTTTTTGCTCCTTAAAATTAACGAGAAAAGTAAAATAGGCGGAGATAGTGCAATTGCTCTTATTTCTACATCTTCTGTGGCAATCGGTGTTATGATTGTTTCAATGACAAAGGGAATGACAACTGATATTTCAAATTATATGTTTGGAAGCATTCTTGTTATGACAAGAGCCGATGTTGTTTTGAGTATAGCCTTATCTTTGGTAGTTCTGATTCTTTTTATCCTGTTTTATAACCGAATTTTTGCCATAACCTTTGACGAATCTTTCTCAAAAGCAACGGGAACAAACACAAACCTATTTAACTCACTGATTGCTATTTTAACTGCAGTTACTGTTGTTTTAGGAATGCGAATGATGGGGGCAATGCTTATTTCAAGCCTTATTATATTCCCTGCTTTATCTTCCCTTAGGGTTTGCAAAAGTTTTTCATCGGTTATAGTGGTTTCTGCAATCACTTCGGTTGTGGCATTTATTATGGGAATTATCCTTTCATTTATTTTTGATTCTCCAACAGGAGCAACGGTTGTTATTTCAAATCTGATAATTTATCTCGGGTTTTATACAGGGTCAAAAATTAAAAAACAATAAAACTTTTACGGAGTCAAATTTGACTCCGTATTTTTTTTGCCAAAATGTGCAAACTAAAGTAAATTTAAAAAGGGAGGAATTTATTTGAGCTATACAAAAAAGGAATACTCAGATTATGTTGATAGAAAATCTCAGAAAAGCCCTATCGTTAAAGACACCATTTTGGCTTTTATAATCGGTGGACTCATATGCGTTCTCGGTCAGGCTTTTTCAGAGCTTTATAAAAATGTTTTCGGTCTTAACAAAGAGCTTACAAGTGTGGCAGTTGCCGTAACAATGATATTTTTAGGGGCACTTTTTACAGGTCTTAACCTTTATCCTCGCCTTGCAAAACACGCGGGAGCAGGGACAATTGTCCCTATAACAGGCTTTGCAAATGCCATTGTTTCCCCTGCTATGGAATTTCGCCGTGAGGGCTTTGTTTTAGGTCTTGCGGCGAAAATGTTTACAGTTGCCGGACCTGTTTTGGTCTACGGAATTTCCTCGTCCGTTATTGTGGGACTTATCTATTTTATAATAAGCTTATTTTAAGGAGGAATTATGAATAAGAAAATCGGAAAGCAAACTGTTAAAATTCAAAATAGTGTTTCTATTATTTCCTCTGCTAATATAGCAGGAAAGAAAGAGGGCGAAGGACCTCTCTCCTCTTACTTCGACCTTATTATGGAGGATGCTGAATGGGGTGAGGACACCTGGGAAAAAACTGAGAGCAAGATGCAACACTCTGCCGTAACACGGGCAATTTCAAACGCCAATCTTTCCCCAGATGATATTGATTATATCTTAGCGGGGGATCTCCTCAATCAATGCATAAGCTCAAGCTTTGCCCTTCGCGAATTAAACATTCCATTTTTTGGGGTGTATGGAGCTTGTTCAACTATGGCAGAAACTATCTCCCTTGGTGCGATGCTCCTTGATGGTGGCTTCGGGAAAAACGTTTCAGCTGTTACATCAAGTCATTTCTGCACCGCCGAAAGACAGTATCGATT
>JAZROF010000027.1:0-5356 GCA_045648565.1 Clostridia bacterium
AAAGATATAAATTCATTTATGGATGAACTTGCTAAAATTATAAATAAGGCTTGACAATATGGAAATATTGTGATAGAATGTGTTTGTGGTTTAATATGACATCTTGAAGTGAGGCGTGAGCCTCACTTCTTTGCTTAATTAAACCAGTTTAACCCCTGGAGGTGAAGTAAGTGTATTCAAAAACAGAAAAGAACGTTCATTCAATAGTATCTCCCATAGCTGAAGAAAATGGATGCTTTGTCTATGATGTGGAGTATGTAAAGGAAGGCGGACATTGGTACTTAAGAATTTATGTTGACCGCGAGGGCGGAATAACACTTGATGAGTGCGAGGCAATAAGCAGGGCAACTAGTAGCATCTTAGATGAAAAAGACCCTATTTCACAGAATTACTTTTTAGAGGTGTCCTCTCCCGGAATTGAGCGAAAGCTAAGGCAAGAGGAGCATTTTGAGATGTATAAGGGTGAGATGGTTGATATAGGTCTTTATAAAGCACAAAATGGCTCAAAAAACCTTTGTGGTGAGCTTTTGGGACTTGAGGGCGATGAGTTATCAATAAACCTTGAGGGTGAAACAGTTACGATTAAATTAAATGAAACAACTTATGTAAAGCTTCATTTTGAATTTTAAAATAGAAAGGTTAGTGTTTAGGAAAATGAGTGCAGAATTATTTACATTGCTTGATGAAATTGAAAAAGAGAAAGGAATAAGCCGTGATGTTGTTATTGATGCATTAAATACAGCGCTTATCAGTGCATACAAGAAAAACTATGGTGCTGTTTCCGATATTAAAGTTAACATCGACGAAGAAACGGGGAAAATAAGTGTATATGCCCGCAAAAACGTGGTTGCAGAAGTGGAAGACAGAGAGTGCGAAATTTCTGTTGAAGAGGCAAGGGAGATTAATCCTAACTACGAAGTTGGGGATGTTGTGGAAAGAGAAGTTACTCCGGCAGCCTTTGGCAGAATTGCAGCCCAAACTGCAAGAAATGTTGTTCTTCAAAGAATTCGTGAGGCTGAAAGAGAAAAGATGTTTGATGAATTTTCAGACAGAACAAATGATATTGTGACCGCTATGGTAAGAAAAATTGAAAAGCGTAATATTATGCTTGAGCTTGAAAATACAGAGTCAGTTTTAATGCCAAATGAACAGGTTAAGAGTGATAAGTATAAGGTTGGAGAAAGATATAAGGTGTTTGTAATTGAAGTTGCAAACTCAGTTAAGGGAGTTCATCTTTTGGTTTCCCGTTCACATCCCGGCCTTGTCCGCCGTCTTTTTGAACTTGAAGTTCCGGAAATTAAGCAAGGAATTATTGAGATTAAAGGCTTAACCCGTGAGCCTGGTTCAAGAAGTAAAATAGCGGTATATTCAAACTCACCGAATGTTGACCCTGTTGGAACCTGTATTGGTCCTAAGGGGATGAGAGTTCAGTCAGTAATTGATGAACTTCGAGGCGAAAAAATTGATATTATAAAATATAGTGATGACCCTGCCGAATATGTAAGTCAGGCTCTTAGCCCGGCTAAGGTTTTATCAATCCGTGTTGATGAGGAGAGCAAAACCTGTTATGCAGTTGTTCCTGAGGACCAGCTTTCTCTTGCAATTGGTAAGGAAGGACAAAATGCAAGACTTGCTGCAAGACTTACTGGGTGGAAAATAGACATTAAAGCAGAGTAGGAGAGGAAGTTTATGAATTCTCTTCGTATGTGTGTTGTTTGCAGACAAAAAAAAGAAAAAACAGAGCTTATAAGGGTCGTTAAGCTGTTTGAGGGTGAACCGGAGATAGATTTAACTTATAAGGCTCAAGGCAGAGGTGCATATGTTTGCAAAGATGAAAAGTGTATATCTCTTGCTGAAAAAAAGAAAACCTTTGAAAAGTCATTAAAATGCAGTTTAAGCAGTGAATTATATAAAAGCTTAGGTGATATGATAAATGGATGAGGCAGTATTTCGTATAATCGGACTCAGCTGTCGAGCCGGAAAAGCTGAGGTTGGAGAGGCAAAGGCAGAGGACAGAATTAAGCATAAAAAGTCAAGACTTATCATAATTTCAAAGGACGCATCAGACAACACAAAGAAAAAAATTAAATCTCTATGCCAAAATGGGGGCGTGGGATTTATTGAAATTGGAAACAGAGAAATTCTCGGTAAGTTTACCGGTCGGGAAAGTGCAGTTGTTTTATCTATAAACGATGAAAGTTTTGCAAAAAGGATAAAGGAACTTGCAAAAGACTAGAAAATATATAGAAAGTGGGCGATATTATGCCAAAAGTTAAAGCGTACGAGCTTTCAAAAAGCTTTGGTATTCCAAGCAAAGAATTGGTTCAAATTCTTCACGATTATAACATCTCAGAAAAGAGCCATATGAGCACTTTAGATGACAAAGAGCTTAATGTGATTTATGAGTATATAACTCAGAAAAATCAGGTTGAGGACTTAACAATAATTTTCCCTAAAAAGGAGGAAAAAGCTCCAAAGCCAAAAATTGAGAAAAAGGCTAAAAAGAGAGAAGATGGAGAGAAAATTGAGCTTGAGTCAGAGGGACTTTCAGAGGAAATTCCTGCAAGAAAGGTAAGGGTTGTTGATACTCGTGCCAACGCGGTTGACCTTGACCATCTTGATACAGAAAAGCTTGAAGAGCTTATTCCTGAAAATGTTAATAGTGAGGGAGTAAAAAAGCAAAAAATTAAGAATAATAAGAAGAACCTTAAGTCAACGAAGAATAGACATCAGGATGATATGAGCCAGGTTGTTAAGAAAGAAAAGAAAGAGGTTATTGAGGTTATGGTTCCTGACGAAATTACAGTCGGTGAACTTGCAGAAAGAATGAAAAAGCCTGCAACTGAGATAATCAAAAAGCTTATGCTTCTTGGAATTATGGCATCAGTAAATGAGGTTATTGACTTTGATACCGCAACCTTGGTTGTTGAAGACTTTGGCGGAACAATTGAGAAAGAGATTATTATCACAGAAGAAGATAAGCTCTTTAATGATGTTGAGGATGCTCCTGAGTCGCTAAAGCCTCGTTCACCAGTTGTAGTTGTTATGGGGCACGTTGACCACGGTAAAACCTCTCTTCTTGATGCAATCAGAAACACAAATGTAACCGAGGGCGAGTTCGGCGGTATTACACAGCACATTGGTGCTTATCGCGTTAGAGTTAATGATAAGAAAATAACTTTCCTTGATACACCAGGTCACGAAGCTTTTACAGCTATGCGTGCAAGAGGAGCACTTGTTACAGATATTGCAATCTTGGTTGTTGCGGCAGATGATGGTATTATGCCACAGACAATAGAGGCTATAAACCACGCAAAGGCGGCAAATGTAAGCATTATCGTTGCAATTAATAAGATTGATAAAGAGGGAGCGAATCCTGACCGTGTTAAGCAGGAGCTTACAGAACACGGCTTAGTTCCTGAGGAATGGGGCGGAGATACAATCTGTGTGCCGATTTCTGCAAAATTAAATCAAAATATTGATACACTACTTGATATGGTGCTTTTAGTTGCCGAAATGAAAGAGCTTAAGGCAAATCCTGACAGAGCGGCAAAAGGTACTGTTATTGAGGCTCAGCTTGATAAAGGAAGAGGTGTTGTTGCAAGTATTCTTGTTCAAAACGGAACACTAAATGTTGGTGACTTGGTTGTTGCGGGAACATCAGTCGGCAGAGTCCGTGCTATGATGGACGATAAAGGTAAGCAGATTAAAAAGGCAAAGCCATCTATCCCTGTTGAGATTTTAGGTCTTTCCGAAGTTCCTGAGGGTGGTGATACCTTCTATGTTGTATCTGACGAAAGAAAAGCCCGTGAAGTTGTTGAAGCAAGGAAGTTTAAAGCTAAGCAGGAGGCACAAAACGCTAAAAAGGCAGTTTCTCTTGATAACCTCTTTGAACATATTGAAGAGGGCAAGATGAAGACTCTTGACATTATTGTTAAAGCCGATGTTCAAGGCTCTGTTGAGGCCGTTCGTCAGTCCCTTGAGAGAATAGCAAATGAGGAAGTTAAGGTTAATGTTATTCACGGAGCGGTTGGTGCTGTTACCGAATCTGACGTTATGCTTGCAAGTGCATCAAATGCGATTATAGTTGGATTTAACGTTAGACCAACTCCAGGTGCGGTTATTTCTGCTGAGGATAACAATATCGATATCAGACTTTATAGAGTTATTTATGACGCAATAGAGGATATTGAAGCTGCTATGAAGGGTATGCTTGCACCAAAATTCCGTGAAAGCGTAACAGGACACATTGAAATCAGAACAACATTTAAGGTTTCAGGGGTTGGAACAATCGGCGGTGCTTATGTAACTGACGGTAAGGTAACAAGAAACAGTAAGGTACGTGTTGTCCGTGATGGCATAGTAATTCACGAAGGCGAGCTTGGCTCACTTAAGAGATTTAAGGATGATGTTAAGGAAGTTGCATCAGGCTATGAATGTGGCGTAAGCATTGAAAAGTTTAATGACATTAAAGATGGAGATATTATTGAAGCTTTTGTTATGGAACAGATAATGCCTGAGTAACCCTAAAATTTAGGAGGTTAAAATGGGAGCATATAACAGAATAGACAGAATTTCTGAAGAAGTTAAAAAAGAATTAAGCTTTGTTATAAGAGATTTAAAAGACCCAAGACTTAAAACAAATATGGTTTCTGTTGTTAATGTTGTTGTGACAAAGGATTTGCGTTTTGCCAAGGCCTATATAAGTGTCCTTGGCGATGAAAGTGCTAAAAAAGGGGCACTGGATGCTCTAAAGGGTGCAGCGGGCTTTGTGAGAAAGGAAATCGGACACAGAATTGACCTTAGGTATACACCTGAGTTTAGCTTTGTTTTGGACGATTCTATTGAATACGGCTCACATATAAATGAGGTGCTCAAAAATTTATAATCGGGGTGATTATATGTTTAGAAAACTTAAAAAGATGATTAAAAAGGCAGAAAGAATTGCCATATTTACTCACGAAAACCCTGATGGTGATGCTCTTGGAAGCTCCTTCGCTTTAGCGTTGGGGCTTTTAGAGATGGGAAAAGAGGCTAATGTTTTTTTAGGTGAGTTCAAAAAAGATACAAAGGAATATAAGCAAATATCAGGAGCAGAGAAATTGAGTAAGATATCACCTAAGGACTGTGATTTGCTTTTAGCACTGGATTGTGCAGATGCTTCTCGCGTTGTACTTGAAAATACTGAATTTAAGGGGAATACGGTTGCGATTGACCACCATATAACCCATAAACCATATGCCAAGGAAACTATTGTTATAGATGTTTCTGCAACAGGAGAGATTATCTATGATATTTTAGCTGAATTTAAAGTTAAAATTACCCCTCAAATTGCAAACAACATCTATATTGCAAT
>JAZROF010000028.1:0-17960 GCA_045648565.1 Clostridia bacterium
GAGGGTTTTATCCTTGCCTTAACTAAGGCGAAAAAAGAAAATTCACCTATGTATTGGGGATATTATAAATTAGTAAACCCAACAAAAAACCGACTCAAATGAGTCGGTTTTCTTTTATATTTCCTCTTCTGTTAACACTTCTATTCCATTCTCCATAAACAGCTTTGCGGTTATTCCGCTACCGCTCTTTAAAGTTTTTGAGAATGTTCCGTCATAGATTTTTCCTTTTCCGCAGGATGGACTTTTCGCTTTTAAAATGGCTTTCTTTGCTCCGTTTTTATTTGCAATTTCAAGGGCAATCTCTGCACCCTTTTTATATTCATTCGTATTATCTCTTCCGTCTTTTCCAATAACCTTATCTTCTGCAATTTCAGAGGGGAGTCTTGGAGTTTTAAGACCTCCCATAACCTCAGGGCAAACGGGAATGAGATTATATTTATATTTATCTTTAAGCTTTATAACTTTCTCACAGGGCTTACTTTTTCCGTCATAACGGCACTTTTCACCAAGCAAACAAGCACTTACTATGATATTTTCTTTCATTATTTTCTCCTTAAAAATGCCCCTCAAAAGAGGGGCATTTAATTATTTTGTTCCTGTTGAGCCGAAGCCTCCCTGACCTCTCACTGTTTCAGAAAGCTCATCTGCCTCTATAAACTCTGCCGTATAATATGGTGCAATTACCATCTGGGCAATTCTTTCGCCGTGTTCAACCACTCTGTCTTGCAAACCGTGATTGTGGAGAGCAACCATAACTTCGCCTCGATAGTCGCAGTCAACCACCCCAACCTTATTAGCGGGAGCTAAATCCTTTTTACTTGCAAGACCGCTTCTTGCATAGATTAAGCCAACTGTGTCAAGAGGAAGCTCCATGGCAATTCCCGTATGGATTAAAACTGTTTCATTTGGCTTTATAATAACGCTTTCACTAAGGCAGGCATAAAGGTCTGCCCCTGCGGCAAACTCACTTCCATAGGTTGGAATTATTGCCTTTTCATCAAGCTTTTTTATGTTTATATTAAATTTCATCACTACACCTCTTCGTTGTCCCAAATAACAACTTCATCTTTTTCGGTTGATTCCTTAACCTTTATAATTCTCTGGTTTTCTGAGCCTTTAAATCTAAGACTTGGATTTTTAAGCTCTTCTACAAACTCTCCGTCAACTAAAACATCAATGCAGGAGAGCATTTTCTTGGTTATATGCCAATCCCCCACTTTTCCCGAAAGAAGGTCAGCCTCAAAATCATAGCCCGTATAACACCAGATGGTCTTTTCAGGATATGCCTTTTTAACTCTTTCTAAAAACTCATAAAGGCCCTTTTGGTTTTCCGGTTCAAAAGGCTCTCCCCCAAGTAGTGAAAAACCTTTTATAAAGGATGGGGCTAACGCCTCCAAAATTTTATCTTCTACCTCTTTTGTAAAAGGCTCGCCATAATTAAAATCCCAAGTTTCAGAATTAAAACATCCCTTGCAATGATGGGTGCATCCGCTTACAAAAAGGGATACTCGAACTCCCGGACCGTTGGCAACATCGTGGGTTTTTATTGTTGCATAATTCATACAGAAATCCCCCTTAAATTATAGATGAAGCACACGGGATTTAATTTCCTTAGTCTTGCCCACATTCCAGAAATTCTCTCCTAAATATCCGCAGGTACGGCGGGTAACATTCATCTTCTTCTGGTCCTTATTTCCACAAGCAGGGCATTCCCATTCCATATCGTCATTAATTATAATCTCGCCATCATATCCGCAACAATGACAATAGTCACTCTTTGTGTTAAACTCGGCATACTGAATATTATCATAAATAAACTTAACAACATCTTCCATCGCTGTAAGGTTGTGACGCATATTCGGAATTTCAACATAGGATATAGCTCCCCCTGATGAAATCTGCTGGAACTGACTCTCAAACTCAAATTTTGAAAATGCATCAATATCTTCTCTAACATCAACGTGATATGAATTTGTGTAATATCCCTTATCTGTTATATCCTCAATTGTGCCAAACTGCTCTTTATCAATTCTTGCAAAGCGATAGCATAAAGATTCAGCAGGTGTTCCATATAAACCAAATCCAAGACCTGTTTCCCTTTTCCACTTATCACAGGTTGCACGAAGGTATCTCATTACCTTAAGAGCAAAATCCTTACCCTCTTCGTGTGTATGGCTAACACCTTTAACCGCTTTGGTGCACTCATAAAGACCGATATAGCCAAGAGAAATAGTTGAATAGCCGTCGTGTAAGAATTTATCAATTGTTTCGCCCTTTTCAAGTCTTGCAATAGCACCGTACTGCCAATGAACAGGGCTTGTATCGGAAATTACGCCCTCTAAAGAACGATGACGGCACATTAAAGCTTCAAAGCAAAGAGCAAGTCTTTCGTCAAGTAGCTTCCAGAATGCATCCTCGTCACCCTTTGACAAAATACCTATCTGGGGAAGGTTAAGGCTTACCACGCCCTGATTAAATCTGCCCTCAAATTTATAGTTACCCTCTTCATCTTTCCATGTTGAAAGGAATGAGCGACAACCCATTGGAGAAAATACATTTCCCTCATAGTTTTCTCTCATTTTCTTTGCAGAAATATAGTCAGGATAGAGTCTCTTTGAAGAACACTTAACTGCAAGTTCTGTTATATAGTCATACTTCCCGCCCTTTAAGCAGTTGTTCTCGTCAAGCACATAAACAAGCTTTGGAAATGCAGGGGTTATATAAACTCCCATTTCATTCTTAATACCCTCGTATCTTTGTTTTAAGATCTCTTCAATAATCATTGCATTTTCTTCAACATATTCGTCATCATCACGAAGGTACATAAATATAGTAACAAATGGAGATTGTCCGTTTGTTGTCATAAGAGTATTTATCTGATACTGAATTGTCTGAACGCCACTACGAAGCTCATCACGAAGTCTTGCCTTTGCGATTTTTTCAACAGTTTCCTGTGAAATCGTTTCGTCAGCATTTTCAATAAGCTGTCTTTTAAACTTCTCATAGCTCTTTCTTAAATACTTACCAAGGTGGCTTATATCAACTGATTGTCCGCCATACTGGCAACTTGCAACAGAGGCTATAATCTGCGTCATAACTGTACAAGCAACCTGAAAACTCTTAGGAGGCTCAATAAGCTTACCATTCATAACAGTTCCGTTATCAAGCATATCTCCAATATTAATAAGGCAACAGTTAAATATTGGCTGTAAGAAATAATCAGCATCGTGGAAATGGATCGCACCACTCTCGTGTGCCTTTGAAATATGCTCAGGAAGAAGAATTCTCTTTGTTAAGTCCTTTGACACTTCCCCTGCAATTAAGTCACGCTGAGTTGCTGCCATAACTGCATTTTTGTTGGAGTTTTCCTCCATAACCTCTTTGTTTACATTTCTAATAAGGCTTAAAATTGAGTCGTCTGTTGTGTTGGCTTTACGAACTAACGCTCTTGTATAACGGTAGATAATATAAGCCTTTGCAAGTTCAAATTTATTGGCCTCCATAAGCTTATATTCAACTATATCCTGTATGTCCTCAACCAATAGACGAGGTCTGTGCTTTCCCTCTATATATGTAACAATTTCTTCAATCTTGTCCGCGGAAATCCTATCCTCAGGCTCAACCGCATCGTTAGCTTTTTGGATAGCAATAACAATTTTACTACGGTCAAAGTCAACCGTTGTTCCGTCTCTTTTAATAACTTTCATTTTTCTCTCCCTTTCCCTAAGTTTCAGTGTTTATTTTTAGGCATAAAACGCCCTAAACATTTATCCTCTTATATCGATAATACCATATGTATAGGTGGTTGTCAATAGGAAAATACAATATATTGTGTTTTAATAAAAAATCCCGAAAAGCTTATAATATCAAGCTTTTTCGGGATTTTTCTCTGTTTTTTGACAAAAATTTTTAAATTTTTTCATTATATATTGTGTTTTAGTTGGGATAACAAAACAACCGTCTCTATACGACTTGTGTAGTGTCTGTAACAGTATAAGTAATATTTTTAAGATGTTGTTGGGTAGTTATATCTACCACTCTATGTTGCACTGTTCTAAAGAGTTTATATGTATGATCCAACCAGGCCGATAATTATACCACTCGCCGTTGTTATTTGTAGGATACGCAGACACAATCAAATATCCATTGCTGATTTGCCATCCAAGTAATACGAAATTTCCGCTTTCTACAATCTTCGGTGGGTTATCATAAAATCCATCCTGTTGAATCCAATCATTAACTAGTAAATCAGATGGATATCCATATTGTGCAAATCCAACTATAGTATCTCCCTGAACCCCTATGTATGTTTGCTCATCTATTATACTATAATCAATGCCATCTTCGGCAGTATCTTTTATAAAGGTCAAAAAATCGCCAGAAACAGGGACCTCGTACTTAACATTCCCTTTTGCTTTAAATTTACTATATGAGTTACCTAAATAAGAAGAACTAGCTTCGGCATACGGAAGTACATTTTCGTCATATGTGTTGTCTTCGTGCTCCTCATAATCATTTACGCTTTCATTATTATTGCGTTTAAATGATAGCTCAGTACCATTAGGAAGATAGTCCCAAGTAGAATTTGTAAATTTCAACACAACATCATCTGAATCGTTCCATTGCAGCTCTCCTCCAATTGGATTGCCTGAAGCATCAGTAGCCACAAATGACATAATGTCTCTTTCAATATCAAGTGTTCCTATTCCATCATCAATCAAAGTTAAGTTGGTAATCTCTATGACAATTTTATAACTGCCACTTGTAGCGGTTATTGATAATGTGCTTTCATCATTTGAAATATAATTACCCTCATATTCAATTCTTTCATTACTACAAGCAGAACACATAAAAATTATTATTAAAATGATAAGCAGAATCTTAAAATTTCTAAATATTTTAACTGAACTCATTATAATACTCCTATCTATATTTTGTTTTACTTTTATAGAATTTAACATTACCTACACAGTAGCACGCAACACTCCACGTGTGGGGTGCCGGGGAACATATCCACGGGCTGGATAATTTCTGCGGTATAGCCTTTTTCGCTAAGATATGCTAAATCTCTTGCAAGTGTTGAGGCTTTACAGGAAACATAAATAATTTTTTCAGGGGCAACTGTTAAAACAGTGTCAAGTAGCTTTTTATCGCAGCCTTTTCTTGGGGGGTCTAAAATTACAGCATAAGGCTTTCCGCCTTTCTTTATAAGCTTTCCCGATAAATTTTCGGCAGCACCAGCATAGTATTTAGCGTTTTTTATACCGTTAAGAGAGGCATTTTCCTCTGCATTTAAAACAGCCTCGGGAACAATTTCAACCCCTATTAGACTTTTCGCATCAGACGCACTATACTGACCTATTGTTCCGATTCCGCAGTATAAATCCCACACAGTTTTATCAGATACATCTCCCAAAAACTTTTTAACTGTATCGTATAAAACTTTAGTCTGCTTTGGGTTAACCTGATAAAATGACATTGGGGAAATCTTAAATTTAAAGCTTCCTATATTATCATACATAAAGTCCTGACCATAAATGGTTTTCATTTTCTTGCCTAAAACTACATTAGTCCTTTGCGGGTTTATGTTCTGAACAATTCCCCAAAGAGGAACGCCTGTATTCTTAATTTTTTCAATAAGCTTATCACTTTTTGGCAGCTCCTCGGATAAAGTTACGATACATACAAGGGTTTTCCCTCCGCCAGAGCGTGTGTAAATATTTCTTATATGCCCCTTGTGAGTTTCTTCATTATATCCGCTAACACTTTCCTCTTTCATAAACTCTTTCACGGCGTTTAAAATCTTAACAGACTCTTCATTCTGGATTGTGCAATTATTTATATCTATAATTCTATGGCTATGGCGGGCATAAAGACCTGCCCCATTTTCACCTGCGGGGAATTGTGCCTTATTTCTGTATCCGCATCTCTCTCCGCCCAAAACGGGAAGGATATTTGTTTTTATTTTTCCTATTCTTTCTATGCAGTCTTTAATATGAAGAGCCTTATATGAAAGCTCCTCCTCATAAGATGCATTACGATAAGCACAGCCTCCGCATTGATAAAAATATTCGCAGTCTGCCTTAACCCTTTGCTTTGACGGACTTATAATCTCCAAAAGCTTTCCCACGCAGTAATTTTTATTCACCTTTATTATTTGCACTTTTACAGTTTCAGCTAAAAGGGTATAAGGAACAAAGACAGCAATATTTTCATATCTGCCGACTCCGCTTCCCTCATCTGTCATTCCTGTAATTTTTATATCAACAATATCATTCTTTTGCATATTATCCTCTATAATTCAATTCGCCACTGAAGCGCCTTTGAAAGCGTAACCTCATCGGCAAACTCAAGTTCTCCCCCAACGGGGATTCCGTGGGCAATTCTTGTTACCTTAACTCCAAAGGGTTTAGCAAGTTTTGAAATATACATTGCAGTTGTTTCACCCTCTAAATTCGGATTGGTTGCCATAATCAGCTCCTTAACTTCACCATTTGAAATTCTGCCCATAAGCTCTTTAATCTTAATATCGTCAGGCCCTATATTCTCCATTGGGGATATTGCCCCGTGAAGAACGTGGTAAAGCCCTTTAAATTCATTAGTTCTCTCCATTTGAAGCACATCTTTAGGACTTTCAACAACACAAATAACGCTTTTGTCTCTCTGCTCACTCTGGCAAAGAGGGCAAAGGTCGTCTTCGGAAAAGTTCTGACAAACTGAGCAATATTTTATTTTTGATTTTGCCTCAGTAATAGCTTTGGCAAACTTGTCCGTCTTCTCCTTTGGAAGATTAACAATATGATAAGCAAGGCGTCTTGCAGTCTTACTGCCAATCCCCGGAAGCTTTTCAAATTCCTCTATTAAATTTTGAAGGGGCGTTACATAATAATCCATATTTCCCTCTCCTTAAACATATCAATTTTTCTATACAAAACTGTTATACCTTTTTTCTGTAAAACACTTTAAAGACCAATACTTCAGCAAGAAAACATATGGGCAATGCCGCAAAGAAATCCAGTGCTGAGTGTTGCTTAATGAACATTGTCGAAAGACAAATTAAAATAACAGCAATTACTATAAAAACCTTCCAGATTGGCAATATCTCCCTTTCTTTGAGCCAAACAGAAGCAATGCCAATGGAATAAGCGCAATGTAATGACGGACAAACGCCGGTGTTTGTATCAAAGGCATATATATAGCCAATACAATCTGTCAGGAAATTATCTCTCGGAAACTCCCCAGGACGAAGGTTTTGGCAAGTGGGATAAATGATATATATCGCCATTGCAACAATTTGCGTAATGATAATATAAGTCTGCAATTTTTTAAAGCTATCCACATTATAGAGTGCAAAATAGCCGAGGGAGAAAATAATCAGTGCATACCAAAACACATAGGGCAGTAAAAACCATTCGCAAAACGGAATTATGTCATCAAGTCCACAACGAATAACTCGACACTTTTCTATAGGGATTAAGTTTTCAGTCAAAAAGTAAAGTGCAAAATACCCCACCCATCCAAAAAGCAGTTTCAAATGTGAGAATTGCGGTGTATTTAGTTTTGAAAAGCGGAACTGTCGGTAATCGACTGCAGGATTTCTCATTCTCCTGTCTCCTTCCGTATGTTTTCAGGATACATACGCTTCGGTATATTACGGTAAGGTATCACAATGTGCTTTGGCAAACTGCAGGCAATATCCGTAATCTCATTCATAAGATAATCGCAAATTCGGCGGCGTTCTTTTTCGATAGATGCTTCGGCAGAAAATTTAATCGGCGAACCAAGATACATCTTTTTAAGCTTGGGGGTTATGTAAAGCGGAACAAAAGACAGTTCCCTTCCTGTTCGCTTATAGTAAAGATGCGCGATATCTACAAAACCTTCTTGAAAATCATAAATTATATTATTGTGCTCTATATCTTGTTCAGGAAAAATAACAACCCTGTTTCCATCCTGCAACTTAGCAACAGTCTCCCTGAATGTCCTTAAACTACGGTTGTCCCTGTAAACCGCAATTGTTCGTGCATTATTGAAAATGAGCACAGACAAAGGTGCGATTATGTAGGAGGCAAGTTTAAAAAAGGGTCTTAAAGCCTTTGGCTTTTGTGCCCAGAAATCCTGATACGCGTATGCAGGCACTTCTTTAAGTTCCATCATCTGAGATGCACACCAGGTCCGGAAATTATTCGGGAAATACAGCTCAGACGCAATCGGTCCGTGAAGCTGTGTGTGGTTTCCAACAATAACGCAAGTCTCATCGGGAAGATTTTCAAGCCCCACTATTTCCATTTGGGGATAGAATACGCGGACTAAATATTTAATAATTTTGAAAAGCAATGACCTTTTTTTCTGTTCTTTCAATATGATTTTCTTTGAGTGTTATCAAATACATATTTTTTATATTCAAAACACTCAACTCCTTTCTACAACTCAACCGTCAAAATATCCGAATTATTTCGCAGTTTTCTTTTCTAATGTATTCTCCTGGTGTCTGTATATAACAAATTTACAGAATGAAAATTCCAAGATAAAGTTTGAAAGCATTGTTACGGCAAGAATTATGTAGTCATTTATCATAGCCATTTCCGCCAGATGTCCAAGATATGTAGAAAGTGGCGTGAATACCGCATAAAATCCAAAAAGCTTTAGCATCGCAATAGGAACATTTGCCGCTGACTTAAAGGTGTATTGTCTGTTTAAAGTAAAGTTCCATATAATGGATAAAACCAAAGAGGTAAGATAAGAAGGCCAATACATCCAATTGAATAATTCATTAAATACTGCAAAGGATGCAACCTGTATTATCCCCGCAGATACCGAAAAAAGAGTAAACTTTATCATTTGAAAAACTGATTTTCTCTTCATACCTCTCTCCTTTGTTTTTGATAATTTGTCTGTAAAATCTACCTATATTTATTATAACATTTTTATTTCCCGTTTTCAATGTTTTTGAATAATTTTTCTTTATCAGGAAATAAATAAACCGATGAAACTTATCCATCGGTTTATGAAAGGATGATTTACTTGAAAAATACTAATTCCCCAATTACATTCGGGAAAGTTCTTATAGAGAATAGCACTGCTATGGACAGATACTTAAATCTTCCCAGAGATGTTCAGGAGAATATTCTCCAAAAGGCAGAGAAAATTGTTTCTGAAAAGGAAATGCAAGACTTTGTTAACTCCATAAATAATTTATAACACAACAAAAAGCCTTGTGCTATATATAGCCAAAGCTTTTATTTTTGAAAACTATTATTTAGCCACTTAAATTGACTATTCAGCACTCCAATCAAAAACATGCTGAACTGTATTTACTCCGTCCGCTGAACTACTTAAACCGAAAAGGCCATAAAAACTATCAGCACACACAAGTTCTTTGGACTCAAGAGATACAATTTCCATGGTAGGTGTTTCGTATTCTTTTCTCATTATAACTTCCCCTTTCCTATAACACAAGCTGTGAAAACTCACAGAATAACATACCAAGTAAACTACGAAAAATAAATTTCGTAACCATATTGTAACATATAAATTTTAAAAATGCAATAGTTTTTTTAAAATTTTTTTATTTTTTTATAGACAAATTTATTTTGTTATATTAAAATATTAGTATATCAGTGTTTGGGAGCGGATTTGCAATGAAACAAAAAAGTATTTTTATCTGTAGAGAATGTGGAAATAATTCCCCAAAATGGATGGGAAAATGCAATGTGTGCGGAAAATGGAACACTATGGAAGAGGAAATTATCCTTCCTGCTTCATCTCAGGGAATTCCTTTTCCTTCCGAGTCGTCTCCCAAAAAAATTTCAGAAATAGATTCATCAAATGAAGTTCGTCAATCAACAGGTATGAGTGAACTTGACAGAGTGCTTGGCGGAGGTCTTGTTAAGGGCTCTTTTGTTTTAGTAGGCGGAGACCCGGGAATCGGTAAATCTACATTACTTCTTCAGATATGTGAATTTTTAGGAAAAACTTCAAATATTATATATATCTCCGGAGAGGAGTCTCCAAATCAGATTAAATTAAGAGGACAGCGTCTTAACATTAAAACCGAAAATCTTAAAATATATTCTGAAACAAATATGAGTTACATAAAAAACACAATTGCAAATGAAAGCCCCGATATTATTATTGTAGATTCTGTTCAGACTATGGTTAACCCGGAGATTGGTTCATCTCCCGGAAACGTTTCTCAGATAAAGGATGTCACCTCCACCTTTATGCGTATCGCAAAGGATAATAATATCACTGTATTTTTAGTCGGCCACGTGACAAAAGACGGGGCTATTGCAGGTCCGAAGATTTTAGAGCATATGGTTGACACGGTTTTATATTTTGAAGGAGACAATCAACAGTCTTATAGAATACTTCGTGCAGTTAAAAATCGTTTTGGGTCCACTAATGAAATTGGAGTTTTCGAAATGGAATCTGAGGGACTTCGTCAGGTTCAAAATCCATCCGAGGCTCTCTTATCCGGTCGTCCTGAAGACTGTAGCGGCTCTTGTATATGCTGCTCTATGGAGGGGACTCGCCCTGTTCTTGCAGAAATTCAAGCCCTGGTATCTCCGTCTAATTTCGGCAATCCCCGAAGAATGACACAAGGCCTTGATTTAAACCGAGTTCTAATGCTTCTTGCAGTTATGGAAAAACAATCCGGGCTTCACATAAATTCATACGATGCATATGTTAATATTGTAGGCGGATTTAAGATTTCCGAGACCGCAACCGACCTTGGAATTGTTTTATCCCTTGCCTCAAGCTTTAGAAACCGAAGCCTCGACAAGGGAATTATCGCAATCGGGGAGGTTGGCCTGACCGGAGAAACGCGAAGTGTCAGCTTTTTGGAGCCAAGAATTTTAGAGGCAGAAAAAATGGGATTTACAACTTGCTTAATTCCGTACATTAATTCTAAAAAGCTTCGTTCGTTTGATAATATTGAGGTTATTCCTGTCAAACATATAAAAGACGCAATTAATAAATTTTTGTAAAATTTAACAAAATTTGAAAATATATCTTAAAAATGTTTGAAATTCTGTAAATTTGTGGTATACTATAAATATATACTTTGTGTATATTTCTATTTCACATTTTATCATAACGACCCAATGCTTTATCGGGATGTTATATATAAATGTAAATACTTCTTTATGACAAATAAAACTTTGACTGTTAACTGAAAGGAGTTGATACATTTGTTTAAAATAGGAGACAACGTTATGTATCCTATGCACGGTGCTGGTAAAATTGTCGGTGTTGAAGAAAAAGAAATTTTAGGGGAAATGCGAAAGTATTTTGTTTTACAGGTTTCAAAGAAAAATATTAAAGTTCTTCTTCCTATTGACAATATAGAAAGTACAGGGATTAGAAACATTGTTTCAGATGATGAAGCAAATGAGGCAATTAACTTTTTTAAAAAGCTTGAGGATATAGATGATTCAAATTGGAATAAGCGTTATCGTGACAATATCGATAAGCTTAAATCCGGTGCCATTAAAGAGGTTGCTTATGTGACAAAAACTCTTCTTTTAAGGGATAAGCAAAAATCTCTTTCAAATGCAGAACGGAAAATTTTAAGCAATGCAAAAAGCGTTTTTATTTCAGAGCTTGAAACTGTGAAAAATATGAGTCATGAGGAAGTTGAAACTCTGCTCGGTATTTAATAAGGATTAAATTATGAACAAAGTCAAATGCACAGCCCTAATCGTTGCGGCAGGAAACAGCTCAAGAATGGAGAGCCTTGGGAATAAACAATTCCTAAGGCTTTTAGGTATGCCCGTTTTAGCTCACACCATTAAGGCCTTTGAAGGTGCATCTTTAGTTGACAATGTTATAATTGTCACCAAAGAAGATTTAATTAAAGATGTTTCCGCTCTCAAAGAAGAATACAATTTTAAAAAGATAAGCCATATCATAAAGGGGGGCAAAACCCGTCAGGAGTCGGTTTATCTTGGTCTTTGTGAGGCTGATGAGGATTGCCTTGTTGCAGTTCACGACGGGGCAAGGCCTCTTATTACGTCTGCTAAAATTGACGAAGCAGTTACCTTTGCAAAAGAAAACGGTAGTGCGATTTTGGGAATCCCATTATCCGACACAGTTAAAACCGTTGATGAAAATGAGAATATTATTGATACTCCAAACAGAGACGCTCTCCGCCTTATCCAAACTCCACAGATTTTTCCTCTTCCTCTTTTAAAAGAGGCTTATGAAAAAGCGAGAACGGAAAATTTTATCGGAACTGACGACAGCTCTTTGGTGGAAAGGCTTGGGAAAAAGGTCAGATATATTTTTGGAGATTATAATAACATTAAAATAACAACCCCTGAGGATATTATTAAAGCAGAGAGCATATTAAGAGGAGTTAAAAATATGAGAGTTGGTTTTGGCTACGATGTTCACGCTCTTAAGGCAGGCAGAAAATTAATTTTAGGCGGAGTGGATATACCTTACGAAAAAGGGCTTGACGGGCACTCTGATGCCGATGTTTTAATACACGCAATTATTGACGCTCTTTTAGGATCGGCAGCTTTAGGGGATATTGGTAAGCTTTTCCCCGATACAGACAATTCCTTTAAGGATATAGACAGCCGGATTTTATTAAAAAAGGTGGGCAATCTTTTAAAAGAAAAAGGCTACTCAATTGCAAATATTGACTCAACAATTGTGGCACAAGAGCCAAAACTTGCCCCATTTATTGATGAAATGAGAGAAAATATCGCTACCGATTTGGGGCTTTTGAAAGACGCTGTTTCCGTCAAAGCCACAACCACGGAAAAGCTTGGTTTTGAGGGCAGAAAAGAGGGTATTTCAGCCTGTGCAAGTTGCAGTATATTCTGATTTTTAAAGAAAATGGAAGAAAATGGAATGTAATTCTCCATAACGTGCTATAATTAGCTATAATCACAGTTGAATTTTAAATTATAATTTTGTAATATATACTCATTGGCACTCAACGAGTGAGAGTGCTAACACATTAAGTTTATAATTATCTTTTAAGGAGGTTTTCATTATGAATATTAAGCCACTTGCTGACAGAGTTGTCATTAAAATGGTAGAGGCTGAAGAAACAACAAAAAGCGGTATTATTTTAACAGGTGCTGCTAAGGAAAAGCCACAAATTGCAGAAGTTGTTGCAGTTGGTCCGGGCGGTGTTGTTGATGGTAAGGAAATTAAAATGGAGCTTTCAGTCGGTGACAAAGTTCTAATGAGCAAATATGCAGGAACTGAAGTTAAGCTTGACGGGGTTGAATATACAATTCTTCGTCAAAGCGATATTCTTGCAAAAATCGAAGGTTAATTTAAGGGGGTTTTAAAAATGGCAAAGCAGATTTTATTCGGCGAAGAAGCAAGACACGCTCTTCAAAGAGGCGTTGACTCACTTGCTGACACAGTTAAGGTTACACTTGGTCCAAAAGGCAGAAATGTTGTTTTGGATAAAAAATACGGTGCACCGCTTATCACAAATGACGGTGTTACAATTGCAAAGGAAATTGAGCTTGAGGACGCATTTGAAAATATGGGTGCTCAGCTTGTTCGAGAGGTTGCAACAAAGACAAACGATGTTGCAGGTGATGGTACAACAACCGCTACTTTACTTGCTCAGTCTCTCGTTCGCGAAGGCTTAAAGAATGTTACAGCAGGGGCTAACCCAATGATACTCAGAAAGGGTATGGCAAAGGCTGTTGATGCTGCTGTTACAGAAATTGTGAAAAACAGCAAACAGGTTAATGGTAAAGAAGATATTGCAAGAGTTGCAGCTGTTTCCCCTGCTGATGAATTCGTTGGAAATCTTATAGCTGATGCTATGGATAAGGTTTCAAGTGACGGGGTTATCACTGTTGAAGAATCCAAGACTGCTGAAACTTATTCAGAGGTTGTTGAGGGTATGCAGTTCGACCGTGGCTATATCACACCATATATGGTTACAGATACTGACAAAATGGAAGCCGTTATTGACGATGCTCTCATTTTAATCACAGACAAAAAGATTTCAAACATTCAGGAAATCCTTCCTCTTTTAGAGCAAATCGTTCAGGCTGGTAAAAAGCTTTTAATTATCTCTGAAGACATTGAGGGCGAAGCTCTTTCAACTCTTATTGTTAATAAGCTCCGTGGAACATTTACCTGTATCGGCGTTAAAGCTCCCGGATTTGGTGACAGAAGAAAGGCTATGCTTGAAGACATCGCTATTTTAACTGGCGGAACAGTTATTTCTGAAGAAGTTGGTCTTGACCTTAAAGAAGCTACACTTGATATGCTCGGTCGTGCAAGACAGGTTAAGGTTCAAAAGGAAACCACAATTATTGTTGACGGTGCAGGTGACCCTGACGCTATTCGCTCAAGAGTTAACCAGATTAAGGTTCAAATTGAGGAAACAACCTCTGAATTTGACAGAGAAAAGTTCCAGGAAAGACTCGCTAAGCTTTCCGGCGGTGTGGCAGTTATTAAGGTTGGTGCCGCAACTGAAGTTGAAATGAAGGAAAAGAAGCTTAGAATTGAGGACGCTCTCGCCGCTACTAAAGCCGCTGTTGAAGAAGGTATTGTAGCAGGTGGTGGTACAGCATTCATTAACGCAATCCCTGCAGTTGAAGCCCTTATGAATTCACTTGACGGCGACGAAAAGACAGGTGCATCAATCGTTCTTCGCGCACTCGAGGAGCCTGTTCGCCAGATTTCCTTTAATGCAGGCATTGAAGGAAGCGTAATCGTTGACAAGATTAAGTCAAGCGAAATTGGTGTCGGCTTTAACGCATTAACCGGAGAATATATGGATATGCTTAAAAATGGTATTGTTGACCCGACAAAGGTAACAAGAAGTGCGCTCCAGAACGCATCTTCTGTTGCATCAATGGTCCTTACAACCGAAAGCGTTGTTGCAAATAAGCCGGACCCGGCTGCTGATGCGGCAGCAGCTGCTGCTATGGCAGGTGCCGGTGGCGGAATGTATTAAAAATAAAAAAGGAGCCGAAAGCTCCTTTTTTTATTGCCAATTTTATGCGTTTGACAAAAGCCTTCCTCTATGGTATCATAATTTAAGATGCTTTAAACGGGAGGTGAAAATATGGAAATAAATATGCCAATTCAGGTTGAAAAAGCTATCAAAATGCTTGAAGAAAACGGCTTTGAGGCGTATATTGTCGGCGGTTGCGTTCGTGACAGTATTATGGGAAAAGTGCCTTCTGATTGGGACGTTACAACCTCGGCTCTGCCTGAGGAAATATGTGCGGTTTTTAAAGATACTAAAACAATTTTAACAGGCATAAAACACGGAACAGTTACTGTTATAATTGACCATTTCCATATTGAAATTACCACCTTCAGAACTGACGGAGACTATAGTGACAATCGTCACCCTGACTCTGTGTCCTTTACTAAAAGTTTAAAAGAGGATTTAGCCCGTCGTGATTTTACAATGAACGCTCTGGCATATAACCCTAAGACAAAAATTATCGATTATTTCGATGGACTTAGCGATATTTCAAATATGATTATTCGTTGTGTTGGTAATCCTGACGCAAGATTTTGTGAAGATGCACTTCGCATTATGAGGGCAATTCGATTCGCTTCGGCTTTATCATTCACTATTGAAGAGGAAACGCGACTTTCAATTCATAAAAATCGTGAGCTTCTTAAAAATATTGCTGTAGAGCGAGTTGCAATTGAGTTTAATAAACTGCTCCTTGGTGATTATGTGGAGAAAATTCTTCACGAATATAAGGATGTTATCGCGGTTTTCATTCCCGAAATTATTCCAACCTTTGATTTCGACCAGAGAAATTTTCATCATAATCTTGATGTCTGGTCACATATAGTTTTATCCCTTGCATCATCGCCAAAGCTTATTTATGTCCGTCTTGCAATGCTTTTTCACGATATAAAAAAGCCTGACTGTTTAAAGTTTGATGAGCGTGGAATCGGGCATTTTTCGGGGCATCAGCAAATGGGCAAGGATACTGCCACAGCTGTTTTAAAACGGCTTAAATATGACAGCACAACAATTAAAATCGTGGCATTTTTAGTAAATTATCACGACACTCCTCTGCCGGCTGATAAGTTCGAAATCAAAAAATGGCTGAAAAGATACGAAAAAACAATGGTTCAACTATTGTTTGAGGTTAAAATTGCCGATAATCTTGCCAAAAACCGCAACTTCCCTTCTCGTTTGGTTGAAGCTAAGGAAGGTCGGGCAATCCTCAGAAAAATTATTAAAAACGGTGAGTGCTACTCCCTTAACCAACTTGCCGTAAACGGCAACGATTTAATCGAGGCAGGTTTTCCAAAAAACCCGCAAATTGGAGATATTTTAGATAAACTTCTTCTATCCGTTATAGAGGAAAAATGTGAAAATAAAAAAGAAGAACTTTTACAATTAGCAAAAGAGATAGGCTAACGCCTATCTCATTTCTTTTATTTCGCCTTTTTCGTTAACAAAGATTTTTGTTCTGTGGATATAAACCTCATCAAATTCGCCGATTTCGAGTTCTTTTTCAAGTGCCGAAATCATTATTTCAGGTTTTATATTCATTGAGCCACCTGCTGATAACATAGCCGTCATTTTCATCTCGTTATCTTTAATTTGCTTAATTTCAAAGGAATTTATGTAATCAGCAAGATTAACCTCTTTATCACCTTTTTTGGTTTTCTTTATAACGGGAATATCTGTCTTTTTGAAAAATCCCTCAACCTTTTCTTTGTCAATATTTTTTGGTGCTTTAATCTCAATTTCATAACTTGCAAGGGAAATATCCGTTGCAGAAGTTATTATCTCACCTACCCCTAAAATGCTTATATCAGGCGGGAGATTTTCGTTAAGCCTTTCCATAATCTCCGCATTTTCTGCACTATCCTCAAAATCAATATCAACAAACTCAGTTTCACTTGTCACCCCTATTGGAAGTGGCAGAGAAAATGTTATAATCTGGTGAGGGTTAAAGCCTTGTGTATAGCGAACAGGAAGCTCTGAACGGGTTATTGCTCTTGTAAAGGCTCTTAACAAATCAAGGTGGGAAATATACTTACCCATTCCCGTTTTGGAAAATTTAAGCCGTCTTTTACTCAAAGCAAACACCCCCTTTAAAGCTTGTTGCACCACATCCTGAGCATTTTTCACGACAAGATGGGGTGGTAACTCCCTCATAAGCTCTGTTATGCTCTTTCATTATAAATTCCTTTGTTACTCCTATATCTATATGGTCCCAAGGGAGAACTTCATCGTGGCTAATTTTTCTGTATGCATAAAATTCGGGGTTAATATTATTTTCTTTAAAAGCATCTATCCACTTTTCAAAGTCAAAATATTCGCCCCAGCCGTCAAATCTGCAACCTGATTTAACTGCCGAAATTATAACATCGCTAAGCCTTCTGTCACCTTTTGCAAAAACTGCCTCAAGATAGCTTATCTCACTTTGATGCCAATTATAGACGATTTTTCTTGACTTAATCTGCTCCTTTAAAAGCTGTTGCTTTCTGATAAGCTCCTCCATTGAGTTTTGCGGTTCCCACTGAAATGGCGTAAACGGTTTTGGAACAAAGGAAGATGTGCTTATGGTTATGCTGACATTTCTGCCCTTTCGCTCCTCTTTCGGGATTTCATAAAACACATTTATAACCTTTTCTGATAGCTCTGCAATCGCCTTTATATCCTCATCGGTTTCTGTCGGAAGACCTATCATAAAGTAAAGCTTAACTCTGTCATAGCCTCCACGAAAGGCAATTCCCGCTGTTCTTAAAAGGTCTTCCTCTAAGACATTTTTATTTATAACATCACGAAGTCTTTGAGACCCCGCCTCAGGGGCAAAGGTAAGACCGCTCTTTTTAACCTTTTGCACCTTTTCCATAAGCTCCATTGAAAAGTTGTCAACTCTTAGTGACGGAAGGGATAGGTTTATCCTCTTATCAACAGTTATCTCAAGAAGATTATCTATAAGCTTTTGAAGCTCACGATAATCGCTTGTGCTAAG
>JAZROF010000029.1:0-29323 GCA_045648565.1 Clostridia bacterium
ATCAGCGGAGCGAAAAACTCTGCCGTTGCCTTAATCGTTGCTGCCACTATGATAAAGGGCGTTTGCGTTATTGAAAATGTCCCTGAGGTTACAGATACCTATGTTTTAGCTGAAATTATAAATAAGCTCGGCGGGAAAGCAGAATTTACAAGCAAGGGGACTATTACCATTGACTGTACTAACCTTGACTGCTATGAAGCTTCATACGATATAGTCGGAAAAATCAGAGCATCCTCCTACCTTATGGGGGCACTGCTTGGCAGATTTAAGCACGCAAAGGTTGCTCTTCCGGGTGGATGCGATTTTGGCGTCCGGCCTATAAATCTTCACCTTAAGGCATTTACCGCTCTTGGGGCAAGTCATTCTATTGACTATGGCTTGGTTGATATTCAGGCAGAGGAGCTTGTTGGAACTTCAATTTATATGGACCAGGTTAGTGTTGGTGCTACAATTAACGCTATGCTTGCCGCAACCTTTGCCCAAGGGACGACTATTATTGAAAATGCTGCAAAAGAACCGCACATCGTTGATGTTGCAAACTTTTTAAACTCAATGGGAGCAAACATTAAAGGTGCCGGAACGGACGTTATTAAAATTAAAGGCGTAGAAGAGCTTCATGGGGGAACATATTCCGTTATCCCTGACCAGATTGAGGCAGGGACATTTATGATTGCCGCTGCTGCAACGGGTGGAGATGTTGTTATAAAAAATGTTATTCCAAAGCATCTTGACTCCATTTCAGCAAAGCTTTTGGAAATGGGAGTCTGCGTTGAGGAAAATGATGACTCAGTCCGAGTTTATACGGACAAGCCACTCCAGAAGGCAAAGGTTAATACGATGCCATACCCCGGCTTCCCCACAGACCTCCAACCTCAGATGACCGCCCTTTTGACCACAGCAGAGGGAACAAGCATTGTTACTGAAAATGTTTGGGACAGCAGATTTCAATATATAAACCAACTTAGTAGAATGGGAGCACAAATTACAGTTGATGGCAGAGTTGCAGTTATCGAGGGAGTTACCAAACTTAAAGGCTCACCGGTTTCCTCAACTGATTTAAGAGCCGGCGCCGCTATGGTTATAGCAGGCCTTATGGCAGAGGGTGTAACCGAGGTGTTTAACCTTAAATATATTGACCGAGGCTATGAAGATTTTGTTCAAAAACTCAAAGGAATAGGGGCACAGATAACAAGACGCGTGGTTGAGGACGATGATATAATCGAAACTATAGCATAAAAATCAGAGAGAAAGCTTAATTGATTTCTCTCTTTTTAAAATAAGGGGGACTACTATGAAAAAGAAATATATCATTATGGCAGTCGTTATTTTTTCTTGCGTTGTAATGGGCGGTGTTGACGCTGTTATAAGACCTGGCTATCTCATAAAATCCCTCATTAAACTTCCCTTATTTCTTATTCTCCCTCTTTTATATTCTCTTTTTGATAAGGAAATAAGCCTGAAAAAGATTTTAGCGCCCACAAAAAGCGGATTTATGCGGGCACTTTCGGTAGGCATTTCAGTTTTTTTAATTATTCTTCTTGCCTACTTCCTTTTAAAAGATGTTTTTGACTTTTCAATGGTTACTTCCTCCCTCACAGACGATGTTGGTGTTACGGCAAAAAATTTCTTATGGGTTTCCCTGTACATTTCCTTTGTAAATTCATTTCTTGAGGAGTTTTTCTTCCGAGGTTTTGCTTTTTTCACGCTCAAACAAAAAAGCTCTCCCTCTTTCGCCTATCTTTTCTCTTCATTAACTTTTGCTCTTTATCATATTTCAATGATGCTTGGGTGGTTTAATGTTGGAATTGTCCTCCTTGCAACGGTTGGGCTTTTCTTAGGCGGTATTATCTTTAACTATTTTAACGAGAAATACGGAAATATTTATATGTCCTATCTTATACATATGTTTGCAAACTTTGCCATAAACACCATAGGGTTTATCCTTTTCGGCATAATATAAAAAAAGCGGCGTTAACGCCGCTTTTTTTATTTTAGTAATACTCTTAATTTTTTATATGAGAAGAAGGTTATAATAGAAAGAACTATCCCTCTTACAAGGTTAAATGGAGTTATCAAGGTTAAAACAGTGTTCCAGTAAACAGAGGCGGGGGCGTCCTTTATAAACATTGGAAGCATAATAAATCTGTTTGTTAAAACCGCCGCTAAAGTCATAAGAATTGTTCCTATGACAAGAGAAATAACTGCACCTTTTTTGGTTTTATTATAGCGGTAAATATAACCGATAACCAAAGCAAAGACGCCGTTTACTATAAAGTTTGCAAGTTCTCCGACATATCCTGTTGTTGTTACAGGAAGATGAAGAATATTCTTAATAAGTTCTATAAACACTCCTGCCACAGGCCCCATCGCAAGAGTCCCTATTATCGCGGGGAAATCAGAAATATCCAAATCTAAAAATCCGCCAACCTTAAACGGAACAAACATTGATGCATACTGAAGAATTGCCGCAATTGCAGAAAGGGCAGCAATTTTTGTTATCTTATTGGTTTTCATATTTATACCTTCTTTCATAAAAAATGCCCCGAGGATAATCCTCAGGGCATAATATAAGTCACATATAAACTTCTATCATCCGGACTTTACCGTCGGCTTTGGAGTTTCACCAAATCAACCAAAAAGGCTCGTGGGCTTTACCACCGGTATGGAATTTCACCAATCCCTGAAGTTCTTTATTAAATTTTATCTCTTGTCAATAGGCACATAGCCACTTCTTTCCACGACACTCTTATAAGCAGGACGGATAATCTTTCCGCCTGTCATAACTTCTTCTATTCTATGAGCACACCAGCCAACAACTCTCGCCATAGCGAAAAGCGGGGTGTATAAATCCTCAGGAATATTAAGCATCTTATAAATAAAGCCTGAGTAGAAGTCAACATTAACGGGCATTGCTGCCGTAATTCCTTTTTCTTCTCGGAACGCCTCTGACGCCATTTTCGCAACAGTTTCATAGAGGCTGTATTCCTTCATATTGTCAGTTTCCTGAGCAAGTTCTTTAGCACATACGCCCAAAATCTCGGCTCTCGGGTCGGAAAGAGAATAAATTGCGTGGCCTACGCCATAAATAAGACCTGTTTCGTCTCCTGCCTCTTTGCGGAGTATCTTGCAAAGGTAAGCTTTAACCTCTTCCTCATCGTCCCAATGCTCAATATTTGCCTTTAATTCTTCCATCTGTCTCATCATACTTGCATTTGCACCGCCGTGTTTCGGGCCCTTTAACGCCCCAACCCCTGCCGCAATCGCAGAATATGTATCAGTATTTGATGAAGACAACACGCGGATTGCAAAAGCGGAGTTATTACCGCCCCCGTGCTCTGCGTGGAGCATTAACGCCATATCCAAAATCTTCGCCTCGATTGGCTTGAATTTATGATTTGCTCTTGTTAAGTAGAAAAAGTTTTCCGCCGTTGAAAGCTCCGGATTTGATTTGTGGAGCACAAGGCTTGTGTTATTGAAATAATGAAGCTTTGTCGCATAAGCATAAGCAATCATTGTTGGAAATCTTGAGATAAGCTCAAGGCTCTGTCTTAAAAGATTAGGAACAGATATGTCGTCAGGGTTCTGGTCATAAGAATAAAGAGCCAGAACGCTTCTTTCAAGCTTATTCATAATGTTTTTACTTGGTGCTTTTAAAATCATATCCTCCGCAAAATTTTCAGGAAGTGAACGATTCTCCGCTAAAAACTTAGTAAACCCGTCAAGCTGTTCACGTGTTGGAAGAAAACCAAAGGTAAGCAAAAAGGCAACCTCTTCAAAACCGAAACGGTCTTCTTTTAAGCAGTTGTCAACCATATCTTTAATGCTTATACCCCTGTATCTTAAGCTTCCCTCAATAGGGACTCTGTTACCCTCATCAATAAGATAACCGTGAACCTCACCAATTGCAGTAAGCCCTGCCAAAACGCCTGTTCCGTCCGCATTACGAAGTCCTCTTTTTACATTATAATCACTATACCAATGGATAGGGATATCCTTAAAGTGCTTTTGTCCCTCAAAAATCATAGAGAGATACTCATTAAAATTATCTTTCATAGTTTCAGCACCCTTTCTCAATCAAATTTGAATAATTACCTTATATAATACACCATTTTCTTAAAATTGTCAAGATTTCCGCACTTTAACGCCTCTATTTCTCTCCCTCATCTATTTTTTAAATTATTTTCTCAAAACCTATTGCATTTTGCCATAATCTGTTGTATAATAAGCTATCTTGTTTTGTAAAATCAAAAATAAAGTTTCGAAATACTAAACCTTTTAAAACAAAAGTTTAGTAAAACTAAAAAAGGTGATAAAATGGATATTGGAAGTAAAATTAAGAGGCTCAGGCTGAAGAATGAACTTACATTAGAGGATGTTGCAAACCGATGCGAACTTTCCAAAGGGTTTTTATCGCAGGTTGAAAACAATCTTTCCTCCCCCTCAATCACAACTCTTGAGGATATTTTGGAGGTTTTAGGGTCTTCTCTTTCCGAGTTTTTCTCAGAAGACGAGCCGGAGCAAAACATTATAGTCTGCACAAAAAACGACTATTTTGAAAACGAGCAGGAGGAATACACCATAAACTATCTTGTTCCAAATGCTCAGAAAAACCTTATGGAGCCTATTCATCTTACCCTAAATCCAAATGGCTCATCTGAGATTGTTCCGCCCCACGATGGGGAGGATTTTGGCTATGTCTTAGAGGGAGAAGTTACGATTTTTTACGGGGAAGAGGAAATTCTCGCTCGTGCGGGGGACTCTTTCTATGTATACTGCAACGAAAACTACCATTTATATAACGGCGGGAAACGGGCTGCAAAGCTTATCTGGGTTTCCTCCCCTCCATATTTTTAAAGAAAGGACTTTTTGAATATGAAAAATAACGATGTTTGCATTATTGAGCTTAAGGGACTTACAAAAACCTTTGACGACCAGCAGGTTTTAAAGGGGATTGACCTTAAAATATACGAAAATGAATTTTTAACTCTCCTTGGCCCGTCAGGGTGCGGAAAGACCACCACTCTTCGTATAATCGCAGGCTTTGAAGAGCCTGATATGGGCGAGGTTTTATTCAACGGAGTTGAGGTCAGTGCTGTTCCTCCCTATAAAAGAGAGGTCAACACAGTATTCCAGAAATACGCTCTTTTCCCCCATCTTGATGTTTTTGACAATATCGCATTCGGTCTTAATCTTAAGAAAATGCCCAAGGATGTTATTGAGCAAAAGGTTGAAAAAATGCTCTCTCTGGTTGGTCTTTCAGGCTATGAAAACCGCGATGTCGCATCCCTTTCAGGGGGACAGCAACAGCGAATTGCCATCGCCCGAGCACTTGTTAACGAGCCTAAGGTGCTTCTTCTTGATGAGCCTTTAGGTGCACTTGACGCAAGGCTTAGAAAAGAGATGCAGTCTGAGCTTAAAAAGATTCAGCAGGAAGTTGGAATCACCTTTATTTATGTTACTCACGACCAGGAAGAAGCTCTTTCCATGTCTGACACGGTTGTTGTTATGAAGGACGGGGAAGTTCAACAAATCGGCACACCTATTGACATCTATAATGAGCCTGAAAATCGTTTTGTTGCCTCGTTTATTGGGGAGTCCAACATAATTGAAGGAAATATGCTTGACGACTGCTTGGTTAAGTTTGACGGCTTTGAATTTGAATGTGTTGACAAGGGCTTTAAAGAAAACGAAGAGGTTGAGGTTGTTTTAAGACCTGAAGACATTGACATTGTTGCAAAGGATTATAAGAAAAAGACCAAAATTCACGGGAAAGTTGAGTCTGTGGTTTTCAAGGGCGTTCACTATGAGATTATGGTGGCAACCGAAAACCGCACATATAAAATACATACAACAGATTATTTCGCACCTGGCCTTGAGGTTGGACTTTCCTTTGGCCCTGAGGATATTCACGTTATGTATACAATGGGGTGGACGGTATGAAATTTTACAAGAATTTTATCCTCCCTTACCTTATCTGGGCGGGGCTTTTAATAGTTATTCCGCTTATAATGATTTTAATATACGCATTCACCCGAGACGGAAACTCGGTTTTAACCGTTTCCTTTACCTTTGATAATTTTAAAAATATTTTAAGCAGTTCCTATATATCTGTATTTTGGACTTCTCTTAAAATTGGTATTATAACGGTTTTAATCTGTCTTGTTTTAGGGTATTTAATGGCATATTTAATCGCACAGTTTTCTGAAAAGATGCAAACCTTTCTTATTCTTTTGGTAACCATTCCAATGTGGATAAATATGCTTCTTAGGACTTATGCCTGGATTAGCATACTTTCAGACAACGGGCTTTTAAATTCCCTGCTTACATTTTTAGGGCTTGAAAGCGTATCCTTTATGTATACTGATTTTGCGGTAATTTTAGGCCTTGTGTGTAACTTTTTACCCTTTATGATTATTCCTATTCACACAAGCCTTTCCAAAATGGATAAGTCTTTAATCGAGGCATCTTATGACCTTGGGGCAAACAAGCTTCAGACATTTAAGCGGATTATATTCAAGCTTTCTCTTCCCGGGGTTGTTAACGGAATTATTATGGTTTTTCTTCTATCCATTTCAAGCTTTGTTATTCCAAAGCTCTTGGGAGGCGGAAACTATATGATGGTTGGAAACCTTATAGAAAGCCAGTTTATATCCGTTGGGGACTGGAACTTTGGAAGTGCCATTTCCTTTGTTCTGGCGGCAATTATGCTTGTTGCAATTAAGATAACGGAAAAGTTTGACAAGACAGACGAATAAGGATTGATAATATGAAAAAGATTTCTAAAATTTCATCAGGGCTTTACATATTTTTATGTTTTGCGTTTTTCTATCTGCCTATTTTGGTAACGGTTATATTCTCCTTTAACGAATCGAAATCCCTGACTCATTTTACGGGATTTTCAATGCGTTGGTACAGTGAGCTTATAAGCAGTTCTGAAATTATGTCGGCAGTTTATGTATCCCTTACAATCGCTATTTTCGCAACTATTATTTCAACAATTCTGGGAACATTTACGGCTATCGGCCTTTCAAAGTGCAGAAAGGTTTTAAGGGAATGGACTCTTAACATAAATAATATCCCAATGATGATACCTGATATTGTTATGGCGGTGGGACTTATGATTTTATTCTCCGCCGCAAATATAAGCAAGGGCTATATGACAATGCTTCTTGCCCATATTTGCTTTTGCACCCCTTATGTTATAACCAGCGTTTATCCTAAAGTCCGAGCACTTGATGTAAATATTGCAAATGCAGCTATGGACCTTGGAGCTACTCCCTGGCAGGCCCTTTGGAAGGTTATTATCCCTATGATTAAGCCTGGGATTTATGCAGGTGTTCTTTTAGCCTTTACAATGTCTATTGACGACTTTGTTATTTCCTATTTTGTGTCAGGAAACGGTGTTAAGAATATCTCAATAGTGGTTTATAATATGACGAAAAGGACAAACCCCACAATGAATGCCCTTTCAACTCTTCTAATCGGGGCAATTATCCTTATAACCGTCATCGTAAACCTTGCCCCCCGTTTTAAAAAGACCAATCTTTCAAAGCACCTTGGCAAAATTGCAGGGGTTCTTGGAATTATCCTTTTAATAAGTGTACTTTTATTCTCCTATAACGGTGCAAATACTCAAGACGTTTTAAAGGTTTACAACGCAGGAGAATATATTGACGAAAGCCTTCTCGATAAGTTTGAGGAGGAGATGGGTTGTAAGATTATATATGAAACCTTTGACTCTAACGAATCTATGTATACCAAGATAAATTCAGGGGAGGAATATGACATAATTATCCCCTCTGACTATATGATAGAACGCCTTATTAAAGAAGAGAGAATACAGGAAATTGACTGGGAAAGACTTGGCAACGCCCATAACCTTATGGACAGCATTCTTGATAAAGACTACGACCCGAATAATAAATACTCCGTCCCATATTTCTGGGGAAGCGTTGGAATTTTATATGATAAAACCAAGGTTGATAAAGCTGACCTTAAAGACGGTTGGGAAATTCTCCGCAATCCAAAATACAAAGGGGACATTTATATGTATGACTCAGAGCGTGACTCCTTTATGATTGCAATGAAAGCTCTTGGTTTCTCTCTTAATACGGAAAAAACCGAAGAAATCGACAAGGCTTACGAGTGGCTGCTTGAGCAAAACCAAATTATGAGCCCCGTTTACGCCGGAGATGATGTTATTGATAATATGATTTCAGGAAATAAAGCTATGGCGGTTGTATATTCGGGAGATGCTGCATATATTATAACAGAAAACCCGAATTTAGAGTACTTTGAGCCTCATCAGGGGACAAACCTTTGGTATGACGGAATGGTCATTACGAAAAACTGTAAAAATACCGACCTTGCTCATAAGTATATCGATTTCTTCTTAAATGAAGAAAATGCCCTTATTAACACTCAAGCGGTTGGTTATAGCTCCCCTATAAAATCTGCTTACGAGGAAATGATTAAAACGGATTACGAGGGAATTTCCGCATACACTCCCCGTCTTGATTACGAAAAGGATGAGGTATTTCGGTATCAGTCTCAAAAGACAAAGGAATATTGTGCTTCTCTTTGGACGAAAATTAAAGCGGAGGGCGTTAGATAATTTTTCGGGGTAAATACGGAGGAGATTATTATGAGAAAAATCAATTTTTTAAAATTCACCGCCGCTATGCTTAGCCTTACATTTATGATGTCATTTCTGATTAGCTATATTAAACCCAGTACGGCATCTGCCGAAAGCACTACCTCTGAAATCAGAGGAACTTGGGTGGCAACGGTTTTTGGGCTTGACTTCCCCGCAGGATATTCGTCTGATGAGAATGTCTTAAAAGAAAAAATTGATAATATTATAAAAAATTGCTCCGATGCCGGGTTTAACACAATCTTTTTTCAGGTTAGGCCCTCCTCCGATGCCTTTTATAAATCGGAAATTTTCCCTTGGTCAAAGTATCTTACAGGTACACAAGGAAAAGCACCACAAAATAATTTTGACCCACTTGATTATGCTATAAAATCGGCTCACGAGAAAAATATGGAACTGCACGCTTGGATAAATCCATACAGGGTTACAGTTTCGGCAGGGGAAGAAAGCGGTTTTTCTTCTGATAACCCCGCAGTAGTGCATAAGGAATACACCATAACCCACACAGACGGGAAGATTTACTATAACCCGGGGCTTCCTGAGGTTTCAGAGCTGATTGTTTCCGGTGCAGTTGAGATTGCAAAAAACTATGACATTGACGGAATTCATCTTGACGACTATTTCTACCCCGGTGGCGATTTTGCCGATGGGGATGCTTATGCTAAATACGGAAACGGGAAAAGCCTTGAAGATTGGCGTCGGGATAATGTGACAAGTCTTATCCGCACATTAAATGAGGAAATTCACAAGGTAAAGGAAGAGCTTATATTCAGCGTTAGTCCCGCAGGAATATGGGCGAACAAGGAAAATATGGCAGAGGGAAGTAACACGAACGGCTCTGAAACTTATTTTGATGCCTTTGCCGATACCCGCCTTTGGGTTAAAGAAAATCTTCTTGATATGATAATCCCGCAAATCTATTGGCATCGTGGCTATGAAATTGCAGACTTTACTGCCCTAACCTCTTGGTGGACGGATACTGTTAAGGGAACGAAAGTTAAGCTTTGCATCGGAATTGGTGCATATAAGGCAAATGATACGGCGGATATAAAAAGTCCCTGGTATGGCGAAAATGGAATTGAAGAGATTTCGGCACAAATCGATTTGTGCAGGCTCAAAAACACAAGTGGCTACGCTCTTTACCGCTACGGGAGCATTGCCTCAAACAAAGGTATTTTTGATATTACAAAGGAAATGAACAAAACCGATGAGCCGACTAATATTTTTACGGACCTTAATAAATTCTCCTGGGCAAAGGAAGCAATCACCTCTTTATACGAAAAGGGAATTGTTAAAGGCTATGAGGATAATAGCTTTGGCGGGGAAAACACTGTTACAAGGGCAGATTTTACTCTTATGCTAATCCGTGCAACAGAAAAAACCGCTGATTTCACGGAAAATTTTGCCGATGTTAAAGAAAGTGATTATTTCTATCGAGAGATAGGAATTGCAAAAGCCTTAGGCCTTATAAACGGTCTTTTTGAAAACACCTTCCTTCCAAGAAATAATATTTCAAGGCAGGATATGGCAGTTATTGCTTATAGGTATTTAAAATCCGAGGGGCTTATTGAAGAAACCACTTGGGAGGATGGACTTTTTAAAGACTCGGAAAATATAAAGAATTACGCCCGTGAGGCGGTTGCCTCACTTTCAGATAAAGGCATAATAAACGGGTATGACGACGAAACCTTTAAGCCAAACGGGAATGCAACAAGAGCAGAAACCGCCGTTATGATTTATAGAATGTTAAAGCTTATGAAATAAAAAATGCGATGTATTCAAATCTGAATACATCGCATTTTTATTAAAGCTTTGACTTAATAGCCTTTGCAATTTCCATCACAGCAAGAGGAACTAACACAAGCCCTAAAGCTAAAAGGTAAAGCTCTTTTGTTAAAAATATTAGTCCAAACGCTTCCTTAACAGGTGTAAACAATACAAGGAGCACCAGCAAGAGGGATATTAAAACAGCTCCGTTTAGCTTTTTATTGGTGAAAAATCCTACTTTAAAGAGGGAATGCTCCGAACGCATATTAAAGCTTTGAACAACCTGGGATAACGAAAGAACCATAAATGCCATTGTCTGGCCTCCTGCAATTCCCTTTGCTTTTTCGCCCACATAAAAGGCTATAAGTGTTAAAAGTGCAAACATAATGCCCTGAAGGACAATTCTTACGCCAAATCCGTGAGCAAAAATCCCCTCATCCTTTGGCTTTGGCTTTTTATCCATAACATCCTTTTCAACCGCTTCCATACCAAGTGCAATGGCAGGAAGACTGTCTGTTACTAAGTTTATCCAAAGGAGCTGCATTGAAAGAAGCGGTGTTTTATGCCAAAGTAGCATAGCGACAAAAACAGTTATAACCTCGCCGATATTTGTTCCAAGCAAAAAGCCAACAACCTTTTTAATATTTGCATAAATTCCTCTGCCCTCACGAACAGCATCAACAATTGTGGCAAAGTTATCGTCTGTCAGCGTCATATCGGCAGCACCCTTTGCAACATCTGTTCCCGTTATTCCCATAGCACAACCAATGTCGGCAGCTTTTAGGGCAGGGGCATCATTAACGCCGTCTCCTGTCATTGAAACAACCTGACCTCGTCTTTGCCAAGCCTTAACAATTCTGATTTTATTTTCAGGGGAGACTCTTGCATAAACCGCTATATGCTCAACCATCTCGTCAAGCTCACGGTCGGTCATTTTATCAAGCTCCGCCCCTGTTATGGCTCTGTCCTCCGGGGATAAAATTCCAAGCTCTTTTGCAATTGCCGATGCGGTTATGATGTGGTCACCCGTAATCATAATCGGCTTAATCCCAGCTCGGCGGCAAAGGGCAACTGCCTCCTTTGCTTCAGGGCGGGGCGGGTCAATCATTCCCACAAGCCCCATAAATATAAGGTCATTTTCTAAATTTTCGGAAGTTAAATTTTCAGGGATGCTGTCAATTTCCTTATATGCAACTGCCAAAACACGAAGAGCATTTTCACTCATTTTCTCGGTTATGCTTTTTGCCTTTTCCAAATCACCGTCTTTGCAACAGCTTGTTATCATATCAAAAGCACCCTTAACAATGACAATGTTTTTTCCGTCAACTTTGTTTATTGTTGACATAAGTTTTCTGTCAGAGTCAAATGGAATTTCCCCAAGCCGCGGGAATTCGTTATTTAAAGCATCCTTTTCCATCCCCATTTTGTGCGATGCCACAATAATTGCCGTTTCTGTCGGGTCGCCTATGTGCTTTTCCTCACCATTTTCAAAAATTACCGAGCCATCACAACAAAGGGTTGCATACTTTAAAAGCTCTTTAATTTTTGCCGTGCTATTTGAAGAAATATCCTCCGTCCCCTCTTCTCCGTCTGCATATGCCTTAGTAAGCGTCATTTTGTTTTGAGTAAGAGTCCCCGTTTTATCAGAGCATATAATTGATGCACTTCCCAAAGTTTCAACAGCAGGGAGTCTGCGGATAAGAGCGTTTTTCTTAACCATACGCTGAACGCCGATAGATAAAACAATGGTAACGATTGCGGGAAGTCCCTCAGGAATAGCCGAAACAGCAAGTGAAACGGCGGTCATAAAGATTTCCATAACAGGAATATTGTTTGCAATGCCCACAATAAATATTATGGCACACGCCCCGATTGCCATAAACCCTAAATACTTACCTAAATTTGCAAGTTTTTCCTGAAGCGGGGTTTGTGTCTCTTCCTCATTATCCAAAAGATTTGCAATCTTACCCATTTCGGTATCCATCCCTGTTGCGGTGACAACCGCTAAAGCTGTTCCGTAGGTTATGCTGCAACCTGAGAAGATCATTGTGGCTCTGTCTCCAAGAGGAGCGTTCTCTGGAATAACCGCATCTGCATCCTTTTCAGCAGGAACAGATTCCCCTGTTAGTGCCGATTCCTCACTTTTAAGGCTGACCGATTGCAAAAGCCGAGCGTCTGCCGGAACAAAATCCCCTGCCTCAAGACGGATAATATCCCCGGGAACTAAATCCTTAGCATCAATTATTGCTTCAGCTCCATCTCTTATAACTCTTGCATGCGGGGCGGACATATTTTTAAGAGCATCAAGTGCTTTTTCCGCCTTACTTTCCTGCATAACCCCCATAATTGCATTTATAATTACAATAAGCAAAATAAGTGCAGGCTCGAAAAACTCTTTTGGGTTTCTCTCAACAACCGCTATAGCAAAAGAAATAACCGCCGCAGCAATAAGAATTAAAATCATAACATCTTTAAACTGCTCAACAAATCTTCCCCAAAGGGTTTTCTTTTTCTTTTCCCTAAGCTTATTCTCTCCGTATTTTTGCTTAAGCTCTAATGCCTTTTCTTTAGATAACCCTTTTTGAGGATCTACACCAAGGCAAGACAGCACTTCTTCCTTAGATTTATCATAGAGTGTCAATTAAATTCCCCCTTTTTATTATATTACCCAATTATAGCATTAATTTCCTCAAGATTCAACCGGTTTACATAACTTTTTCACATTTTTACCTATTTAACGTAAAACAAAGATTAAAATCCATATAGTTTATATATTGCAAAATAAAGCGAAATATGTTATACTTATTTCATATGTGATTTTATATTGAAAGGAACTGATAAAATGGGACTCTCGCTTACAGAAAAAATTCTTAATGCCCACATTGTTGACGGTGAAGCAAAACGCGGCAGTGAAATAGGCATTAAAATCGACCAAACACTAACTCAGGATGCTACAGGAACGATGGCTTATCTTGAATTTGAGGCAATAGGAATTCCAAGGGTTAAAACAGAAAAGTCTGTTGCATATATTGACCATAACACATTGCAATCAGGCTTTGAAAATGCCGATGACCACAGATTCATTGGCTCAATTGCAAAAAAGCACGGCATTTATTTCAGCCGTCCCGGAAATGGCATTTGTCATCAGGTTCACTTAGAACGCTTTGGCGTTCCGGGAAAAACCTTAATCGGCTCGGATAGTCACACCCCAACAGGCGGGGGCCTTGGTATGATTGCCATTGGTGCAGGCGGACTTGATGTGGCTGTTGCAATGGGTGGGGGTGCTTACTATATAACATACCCAAAAATTGTTAAAGTTAATCTTACAGGGAAGCTTTCTTCCTGGTGCTCCGCTAAAGATGTTATTTTAGAGGTTTTAAAAAGACTATCCGTTAAAGGCGGAGTGGGAAAGGTTATTGAATACTGTGGAGAGGGCGTTAAAACTCTTTCTGTTCCTGAGCGTGCAACTATAACAAATATGGGGGCAGAGCTTGGTGCAACAACTTCAATTTTCCCATCGGATGAGGTTACAAAGAAATTTTTAAAGGCACAAAAAAGAGAAGAGGTTTGGACTCCTCTTTCTGCTGATAGTGATGCTGTTTATGATGAAACAGTAGAGATTAATTTATCCGATATTGAGCCTGCGGCGGCTTGTCCTCACTCTCCTGATAATATTAAATCCGTTTCAGAAATTGGCGAAATGAAGATTGACCAGGTTTGTATCGGCTCTTGCACAAACAGCTCTCTTCTTGATATGCTTAAGGTTGCCCATATCCTAAAGGGCAAGACTGTTCACCCCGATGTATCATTATCTATTGCACCTGGCTCAAAGCAGGTTTTAAATATGCTTTCTAAATGCGGTGCACTTGCTGATTTAATTGACGCAGGGGCAAGAATACTTGAGAGTGCTTGTGGCCCTTGTATTGGTATGGGGCAGTCCCCAAATTCAAAGGGAATATCCCTTAGAACCTTTAACCGTAACTTTGAAGGCAGAAGCGGCACAAAGGACGCTCAGATTTACCTTGTTTCTCCTGAGGTTGCGGCAGTTTCAGCAATAAAAGGGGTTTTAACTGATCCAAGAACTCTTGGTGAAATGCCAAAGTTCAAGCTTCCTAAAAAGTTTATTATAAATGATAATATGGTTGAGCCTCCGGCAACACCTGCTGAAGCAGATAGCGTTGAAATTTTAAGAGGGCCAAATATTAAGCCTTTCCCGAAAACATCACCTCTTGAGGGTGAAATAGAGTGCAAATGCTCGCTTAAGGTCGGGGATAACATCACAACCGACCATATTATGCCGGCAGGAGCGAAAATTCTCCCTCTTCGCTCAAACATCCCTGCAATTTCAAAGCATTGCTTTACTGTTTGTGACGAAAACTTCCCCGAAAGGGCAGAAGCTCTCGGCAAGAGCATAATTGTTGGCGGTGCAAACTATGGGCAGGGTTCAAGTCGTGAACACGCGGCTTTAGCTCCTCTCCACCTTGGAGTTAAGGCGGTTTTAGTTAAGTCCTTTGCAAGAATTCACCGTGCGAATTTAATAAATGCAGGCATTCTTCCATTGACCTTTAAAAACGAAAGCGACTACGATAAGATTTCAGAGGGCGATGATTTAAAAATCGAAAATCTTATTGCATCTGTTAAAGACGGCTTAGATATTGTTATTAAGAACATAACAACAGGAGATGAAATTCCTTGTGAGTGTGATTTAACAGAGCGAACAAAGGCAATCATCTTAGCAGGCGGGCTTTTGAGCTACACCAAAGAAAACATATAAGGAGAAAAGGATATGAACAAGATTAAAATGACAACCCCTCTTGTTGAGATGGACGGGGATGAAATGACAAGAATTATATGGAAAATGATAAAGGACATCCTTTTAACTCCATATATTGACCTTAAAACCGAGTATTACGACTTAGGTCTTGAATACAGAAACGAAACAAACGATAAGGTTACCTTTGACAGCGCCGAGGCAACTAAAAAATACGGCGTTGCAGTAAAATGTGCAACAATTACGCCAAATGCCGACAGAATGACTGAATATAACCTTAAGGAAATGTGGAAGTCTCCAAACGGAACAATAAGAGCAATCTTAGATGGAACAGTTTTCAGAACTCCGATTATCGTTAAAGGCATAACTCCTTTTATTCCTACTTGGACAAAGCCAATAACAATTGCAAGACACGCCTACGGCGATGTTTATAAAAACACCGAAATGCAAGTTCCAAGTGGCTCAAAATGTGAGCTTGTTATGACGGATAAGGACGGAAAGGAAACCCGCTCACTAATCCACGAATTTAATGAGAGCGGCGGAATTATCCAAGGGCTTCATAATATTGACAAGTCAATTGAAAGCTTTGCAAAAAGCTGTTTTAACTTTGCCCTTGACACAAAGCAGGATTTGTGGTTCGCAACAAAGGATACCATTTCCAAAAAATATGACCACCGCTTTAAAGACATTTTCAACGAAATCTTTGACAGAGAGTATAAGGAAAAATTTGATGCGGCAGGCATTGAGTATTTCTATACTTTAATAGACGATGCCGTTGCAAGAGTTATCCGCAGTGATGGCGGATATATCTGGGCTTGTAAAAACTATGACGGAGACGTTATGAGTGATATGGTTGCAACCGCTTATGGAAGTCTTGCAATGATGACCTCTGTTTTAGTTTCTCCTGACGGGGTTTATGAATATGAAGCAGCTCACGGAACTGTTCAGCGTCATTACTACAAACACCTAAAGGGTGAAAAAACCTCAACAAACAGTGTCGCAACCCTTTTTGCCTGGACAGGCGCACTTCGGAAAAGAGGGGAGCTTGACGGACTTTCTGACCTTTGCAATTTTGCAGATAAGCTTGAAAAAGCTACAATTAAGACCATTGAAGATGGCGTTATGACAGGAGATTTAGCTCTTTTATCAAATCTTCCAAATAAGAAAAAGGTAGATACCGAAGAATTCTTAATTGCAATAAACGAAAGATTAAAAGAAATGCTATAAAATAAATAACCCCCGTATAACGGGGGTTATTTTTATATTTTTCTTAACGCATCAAGACATTTTCTGCAGATTCTATGTCCTTCATAATCTGCAAGTTTTTCCGAGCTTCCGCAGAACATACAAGATGGCGTATATTTAGCAAGGACAATCTTGTCTCCATCCACGAAAATCTCTAACGGGTCGCCCTCATCAATTTTAAAACTATTCCTAATTTCTTTCGGAATAACAATTCTCCCCACTTTGTCAATGTCTCTAACTATTCCTGTTGACTTCATTTTTCTATCCCCTTTTTTATAAAATTTTTTCATCCTGTCTTACTATAGGGAAATTATACCATATTTGTAAAAAATTGTCAATAGATTTATGAAAATTATAGGAAAATTTTGTCAAAAATAAAGTTAAAATACAAAATAACAGTAAGAATTGACAATAAAACTGCGAATACTCCTCCTGCTTGTCTGCCATTTTTAAACTGAGCAATCCCAAAAGAAATTGTATAGACTGTTTCCCACAGCACTAAAATCCCTATTGATAAATATAGCAGCATCTTATCCACCCACTCTCTTAAACCGTTCCGGTTTCAGTTTTTCTGATTGTTATGTCGATTTTCGGGAGAAAGTATAACTTTTCAAAGTAATCATCCCAATTTATACTCTCCCACTCCTTCACAGTTTTGCATCGCACCTTAACATACTTTCCAATTCCAAAAATATCACATTTCGCCTTTTGAGCCTCTAAGAAAATGGCGTAAGCCTCACGGCTTAAATAATCCTCAATTTCTCGCTCTTTAATATTTTCTCCCGATGAATTCACCTCTGCCATAAGGCCTATTTTCATTATAGCCGTCAGTGCTTCCTCGCTTTCTTTAATGGAAAATGCACTTTTCTCTTGGGGAATAAGCTTTACAGAGCAGGTTTTCCCATTTTTTTCAAGGCTTACTTCCGCCTCCGGAATTTTCCCCGTCAAAAGACCATAAATTTTACTTTTTTCAGGGGACAGTTCCCCAACCTCAGTGTATTCCTTAAACATACAAAGCCCCGCAAATTCCGACTTAGAGCTTGATATTCGCCTGATATTTTCGTCTCCCGAAAACTCACTGCTCTCCTTATACTCTGAAGTTCTTCCTATTGGCAAAACGGTTCCAAATGTTTCCGTCTCATTAACAAACTCCCAAAGCTTTTTTGATTGGGAAAGGACCGCTCCGTTTTCAAAAATCAAATCATAATATTCGGCGGTGTTTGCCTCAAGTGCCGGGTTTATTCCCTTTAAAAAATTCTCCGCCTTGCCGATAGCTACACACATTCTTGTGTTTGGCCGGACCTCTCTTTCCTGAAGAATAAAGTTCATATGGTGAGTTAACCCCTCTATTGCTACCTCCTTTGAAATGGCAATCATTTTAAGGTGGGACAGGTTAATCTTTTTGCTTAGGAAATTATTTATGACTGCTCTTGCCTCGTATAAATCCTTTGCACCAATTATTATATTTTCAACCCTGTTGTTTTCCTCGCCCTTTCCCATATCACCAATTTCTCCGCCTCCGCCCATAGAGAGCGGAGAGGAAATCTGAAAGGTATAGTTATAGCTATCCTCTGCTTTGTCAATTCCAAGAGCAATAACATAGGCTGTCATATCTATCTCCCGATTGTCGTAGCAGCTGCAAAGGGAAAAAGAAGTACAAATGGCCATAAGCATACAAACCAACTTTTTCAACTTTCTCTCCTCCTTTTAACTGCAGAAATCGTTAGCACCACAAATGCTGTTAGAAATATTGCAACAACCCATATCCAAAGGCTGTTTCGAGAAATACTTGTCACTTCTTCCCGCCTTTTAGGCAGTAGTGCCAAAAATATAATCAGAAGTCCCAATGGGTAGGCAAGAGGTCTGGTTTTAGGAAAGTTAAAAGCCTCTTTTGCCCCATAGGATATAAAAAACATATTTACAGCAAGGGATAAAATTCCGCACCCTGAAACAATATACATAAAATATCCGTCTATTCTCTGGAAAAATCGCCCTGCGGAAAACAGCTTAACAAGTTGTAAATAGGGATGGTTTATTGTGTTTGCCACCGTATATGGAGCAATCATCGTAAAGCCTAAAATAATCAGAGCGTTTATTAAAATTCCTGCCCCAAATGATGAAAGCACTGTTTTTTTATAGTTTATCTCCCTTTGAGCAAATGGGTAAAGCATAAATAAAATTATTAAATCGCTATAAAGCCCAATGGAAGAAAGGCCTCTTATAAAAGTATTTTTTATCCCATACCCAAGCCAGGGGGAAAGATAGCTCACCTCACCTTTGGAAAATCCCATTATAAGCACCGCTGTCGTTAAGGTTAGTGAAATAGGAATAACAATAGAGTGGCAACGCCCTATTCCATTAAAGCCTTGGGCACAGCACACCACTGCCCCAAGCATAACTATTATAAATATAAAAACAAGCGGAGCACTTGGAAAGGAAACCGCCGATATAAGCTCTCCCGTTTGCCTTAAGGTTAATGATGAGGAAAACAAAAGATATATTAAAACTACCCCGTAAACTAAATACTTTCCTGCCTTCCCGATACTCTTTTCTGCGATTTCAACTAATGTTTTCTTCCCGCTCTTTTCGTATATAAGCAAAAGTCCCCAAATAACAACCCACATAGCTAATCCCGAAAAAAGGACATTAAGGACTGCTGCAGGCCCTGAAATATCCGAAAAAATCCTTGCATAGCCTGTGAAAATTTTATAGGTAGAAAGATTTAAAACAATACAGGAAAGCTCCCATCTCTTTAGAAAATATTTTTCTTGCATCACTCAATCTCCTCCCTTTCCTTAGTCCATTTACGGCTTATTGGCGGTTGTTTGTCCTCCCTTTTTACCTTAAGAGAACTTGGGCGATGCTCCCTCTTCCAAACAGGTGCAATAAACACAGATTTTTTCATTCCATTTTTCTCTCTTGGAGTGATTGGCGATAAATACGGAACTCCAACTGAGGTTATTGATGACAGGGCTGCAATACTTATAACAAGCCCTAAGGAAAGCCCCAAAAATCCCGCAAGACCGCCTAAAACAATAAAAGCAAACCTTAGCATAGAAATCGCTCTTGATAAAGAAACAGACGGGGTTGCAAAAGCACCAAGCCCCGCAACAGAAACGACTATAATTAAAATAGGGCTTACCAGATTGGCAGAAACCGCTGCCTGACCAAGTATCAATCCGCCTACAATTCCAATGCTTCCGCCGATTGGACTTGGTATTCTTATTGATGCTTCTTTTATAAGCTCAAAGGCAAGTTCCATAAGCAGCAGCTCTGTTATAACCGGAAACGGTACAATCTCCCGCGTTGCCTCTATGGCGAAAAGCAAATCCGTGGGAATTGACTCGTGGTGATAAAGAGAAATTGCAACAAATGTCCCCGGCAGCAAAAGGGAAATAAATATCCCAAAGAGCCTGACTATACGCATAAAATTTGCCTCTCCTGCTCGGACATAGTTATCCTCCGATGCCTCGATTAAATCGGGCATTGTTGCAGGAAGCACCAAGGCAAAGGGGCTTCCCTGAACAATGACAACCACCTTCCCCTCAGAGAGAAAGGATGCTGCTCTGTCGGGCCTCTCTGTCTTTAAAACCTGGGGGAGAGGGAAAAGAGTGCTTTCTTCAATAAACATTTCCACCTCGGAAGAGGAGAAAATATATTCCGTGTCTATTCCGCTCAGCCTTTTCCTGACCTCATCAACAAGAGAGGAATTGGTAAGTCCGCTTAAATACATAAGGGCACAAGGGGTTTTGCTTTTGCTCCCTATTTGAATATTTTCACTTATTAAGTTTGAGTCTTTTAAAATTTTACGAACCAAACTTATGTTTGTCATAACCTGCTCCGTAAAGGCTTCCTGAGGGCCTGTTAAAACCGCCTCCGTAACAGGCTGACCAACGCTTCGCCCGCTCCAGCCTTTAACATCCGATATAAATGCAGTCCCAATACCATCAACGAAAATTCCGCAGTTTCCAAAGCCAACAAGCTCTATAACTGTTGCCATTTGTGTAGATTTGCTTAAAGGGGCTTGAGATATGATGCTTTTATAAACTGCATCCTCTGTGATTTCCTCTCTTTTTATGTCCTGACCGTTTTTAAGGAGTGCCCCTAAAATATCTCTGTTTATAAATTCCTTGTTAGACATTCCGTCATAAAAGAACAAGAAACCATTTTTCTCTCCATCTTGGCAGGGGATTGAAAACTCTCTTATAACAAGGTCAAAATTTTTTTCCACGCAAAAGGCGTCTTTAATAAATTCTAAATTTTCAGAAAGTTTCTCGCTGACCTTTCCTTCAATATATGGCATAGAGCTTTTATCTTTTATATCCGTTTTGATATAGCTGTTAACTTCGTTGTTATACTCCTTAACCTCTGGCGGTTTAAGAGTAAAATCCTTATAAACTGTGTCGCTTTTATATATAAAAAAATCTTTAAGACGCATTTTCTTCTCCTTTTAGTCTTTTTTCTATTGTTTGCCAAGAGAAAAAATTTTATGTAAAAAGGACAAAAAAATACCCAAGGCATTTTGCCTTGGGTAAAATTTAAAACTTAGTCAGCAGAATATGGTAAAAGTGCAATATATCTTGCTCTCTTAATTGCAACTGTAAGCTGTCTCTGGTGTTTTGCACAACAACCGCTAATTCTTCTTGGAAGAATTTTAGCTCTTTCAGTTACATATCTTCTAAGCTTTGCAACATCTTTATAATCGATGTGTTCAACTTTATCAACACAGAACGCACATGCTTTTCTCTTAGGTCTTCTCATGTGGCCTCTGTCCATTTTTTCTCTTTCTGGCATATCAGAATACCTCCTTTTTCGTTAAATCTTAGAACGGCAAATCGTCGTCAGTATCAAGCGGTGAGAAACCGCCGTCATCCATCATAGGCATAGAGGGAATACTTTCAGGAGCGGACGCGCCGCCAAAGCCTTGAGAAGAAGGCTCTCCGCCATCTCTTTTGCTTTCGCCGAAAGCAACTTCGTTTGCCACAACCTCAGTTGCATAGTTTTTCTTACCGTCAGGACCGTCCCAGCTTCTTGTGCTGATTCTTCCTATAACGATAATCATTCTGCCCTTTGTAAAATACTTGCTTACAAATTCAGCAGTTTTGTTCCAGGCAACACAGTTAATAAAATCAGTCTGAGCATTCTCGCCATAACCATTGTTAATAGCAATAGAAAAACTGCAAACAGGTGTCCCTGAATTAGTATGTCTGAGTTCCGGGTCTCTTGTAAGTCTGCCCATTAAAATCGCTTTGTTAATCATAGCAATTCCTACCTATCTTCGCTTACGCGAATTATTCTTCATCTTTTCTGACAGTGATTTGTCTTAAAATTCCGTCTGTAATACGGAAAACTCTTTCGAGTTCCTGTGGGAAATCAGCCTTTGAGCTAAAGTTAACCAAAACATAGTAGCCATCAACCGCATCCTTGATTTCGTAAGCAAGTCTTCTCTTGCCCCACTCATCTACAGATTCGATAGTACCGTTGGCTTCTATCAATGATTTAAACTTATCAACTAAAGCAACTGTTTCTTCCTCAGTTTTTCTGCCGTCAATAACGAAAATAGTTTCGTATTTATTGATAACTTCAACCATTTATTTCACCTCCTCTTGGACTTTTGACTCTCGAATTTCCCCGAGAGTAAGGATTGTACTTTCGTAACCATCAAATTATACCACAGCTTGAATTTTTTGTCAAGCTTTTTATATCAGGCCTATAACTAATCTAAAATTCAATAGTGTGGCTTATTGTTTCGCTCTCACCTTTTTTGAGTGTGCGTATACGGAACTTTTCTGTCAGCTCATAGGTTTTCTTCCAAGGAACGATAGGCGCTCCTGCCCACGGCTCTATGCAGACAAAGGGGGCTTTTGGTCTTCTCCAAATCAATATTGTATCACATTTTGGAAAATCTACGTGAATTTGGCTTCCATCTCTATCATTACGAAGGGCAAGTCCTCTTGACTTCATATCAAAAAAGATTAACGCATCAACAGTAAAATAATCATCGTTAAGCTTTAACTCTCTCGAATTTTCAAAGCAAGGAATTGCCTTTTCACTGATACCACCAACCGGTAACACTTCGTATCTTGAAAGAGTTTCATTTTCATCAAGCACTATACTGTAATCTTCAATACTTCCATCTATTTTATACGCCTCGTGAGAGCCAACATTATAAAGCATCTCTCCGTCTGTTTTATTGTCTGTTATAAGTTCGCCAATAAGTTTTCTTCCATCTAATATAAATTTTACACGGAATTCAAATTCAAAAGGATAAACCTTTAAGGTTTCCTCATTTGAAGTAAGCAAAAACGTTGCACTGCTTTCACTTTGCTCTTCTACTGTAAATTCTAAGTTTTGTGCAAAGCCGTGCATTCCCATTTCGTAAGTTTTTCCCATATATGTATATTTCCCGTCTAACAGGCCACTTACAATCGGGAAAAGAATCGGAGCCTGCCCATCCCAAAACTCAGGGTTCCCTTCCCATATATACTCTTTCCCGCTATTATCTGTAACTGAAGTAATTTCTGCCCCAAGGCTTTTAATTTTAACAGTAAGTTCGTCATTTTTTATTGTTATAATAGACATATTGCCCCTCTTTTCATTTTTCTTAAATTATATCATATGAATTGAAATTTTTCAAGCATAATCCTTTTTATTCCCCATATACTTTAATGGTGAGAAATATGAAAAAATATCTTTTGCTTTTCCTTATAATAATCATTTTTATATGCCTTTTGCCCCTTTTCGCACTTTTAGCCCCTAAGGCTTCAAATGAAAACAAACCTACCTTAAAAGGCGGTCCTATCATATTAGTTTATGATAATGGCAACATAACAGAGCAAAATTTGGAGGAATACTTAGTTGGGGTTATTGCCGCGGAAATGCCCGCCCTGTACGAAATAGAAGCACTTAAGGCTCAAGCTGTTGCTGCCAGAAGCTATATTTTAAGCAGGAAGGGAAAGGACAACCCTGACCACAAGGGTGCAGATGTTTGTACTGATTCTGCTCATTGTAAAGCCTATATCTCTCCGGAAGATGCAACAGAAAAATGGGGAGAGGAGCATAGCAAGGAGTATCTTAATAAAATTCAAACTGCTGTAAGCGAAACCTGCGGAGAGTATCTCTCCTATGATAATCAGCCTGTCGTTGCTTGTTTTTATGCTGTCAGTGGCGGAAAAACCGAAAATGCCAAGGATGTCTGGGGTGGAGATGTTCCATATCTCCGCTCTGTTGACAGCAGTGTGGACCTGAGTTATGAAGGACTTGAAGATGTCATATCGTTCCCTAAAGAAAGTGCAATGTCCCTTTTGGAAACTAATGATTTAAATGTAAGCGAAGTAAAAAAAACCGAAGGCGGCTCAGTTTCTTCTTTAAAAATTGGAAATAAAAGCTTTACAGGAGGACAGATACGAAGTCTTTTTGGCTTAAATTCCTCTAATTTTGAAATAAGCCTTTCAGAGAATGATATCACTTTTACTACAAAAGGCAAAGGTCACGGGGTTGGAATGAGCCAATACGGAGCAAATATTATGGCGAAGGATGGAAAAAAGTATACAGAAATTCTTCTTCACTATTATTCAAATGTAACAATTGAAAAAATAACGGAAATATGATATACTATTCTTAATAGAAAAGTGATAAGGAGGTCTTATTTATGGGAAAAATAATTATTACAATCGGTAGGCAGCTTGGCTCAAACGGGCGTGAAATCGGGAGATTGCTCGCTGAAAAGCTAAATATTCCTTTTTATGATAAAGAGCTTATTGTTGAAGCCGCAAAGGAAAGTGGACTTACAGAAAAAATGTTTGAAAACGCTGATGAAAAGCCAACAAACAGTTTTTTATATTCTCTTGTTATGAGTATGCACCCCGGAACCGGACTTTACAACCACTATAACGACTTTTTAAATAATGATAGCATCTTTAATGTTCAGGCTTCTGTTATTAAAAAAGTGGCTGACAAAGGTTCCTGTATTATTGTTGGCCGATGTGCTGATTATGTTTTAGATAAAACAGAGGGGCTTGTAAAAATTTTTATACACGCTGATATTGAAACCAGAACACAACGTATTTCCATTCGTGATAATGTTACAGAAAAGGAAGCCAAAAATGCAGTTACTAAGGCTGATAAACGTCGTGGAAACTATTATAATTTCTACACCAACAGAGAGTGGGGTAATGTTAAGAATTATGACCTCTCTATTGACTCAGGAAAGCTTTCAACTGAAGAATGTGTTAAACTTTTAGAAGACTATGTTAACATTAGAAATAACGCATAGAATAAAAAGTAAAAATCAAGAGCGATGCTTATGCATCGCCCTTTTTTTATTCTGTTAAAGCATTTATTTTCTTTTGCTTTCCCCCGCCGATATATCCTATAATTATCAAAGGCAACCCAAAGAAAAAATATATAGGGAAGCAAATTGTTCCAATAAGATATAAGGTTGCACCAAATTTAGCCCATCCGCTTTTCTTAGCCAAATAGCCTATCCAACCAAATATAGCTCCTAAGGTGAAAGTGCTGATATGTATAATAAGTAAAATGACTATTGTGTATACAATCTCTACCGCTACAGCATCCTCTCCCAAAAGACTAAACATCAAATTAAAATACTGCTGCCAATATGCTATATATTCTAAACCGCCGACAGCAACTATTGCTCCGCCAAAAACCCATAATAAAATTGCCGCATAAATTGTTGCTAATATATTGGAAACCAATAAAGTTTTACTTCTCATATTTATCCCCTCCTGATAGTATTAACTACTAATACATAGCTTGTGCCATTTTTGCTGCAATTCGTGCAAGCTCTGCTGAATATTTCATCGCTTCGCTTGGCGATGCATTTTCTAATTCTTCTGCTACCTTTTCTGTCTTGGTTGTCCACTCTGCCATTTCACTTGCCATTCTTGAATAGTCAGACAATATGGACATATCTGTAGGATTAGATGAATACTTTTTCAAGATAGTGATATAGTCATCAACCCAATTTTCATACTCTCTCAAAAATTCTTCCCATTCAGGAACATCCTCATCTTCTGCCTCTTGGCTATCCTCGTTTTCAATATTGTCAACCGTTTCTGCAAAATTGTCCAACGCATCCATAGCCTCTGAGTAATCATCTAAAGCATCATCCCATTCTTTATCCGAACTCTTTCCTCCTCCACACGCTACAAGCGATACCGCCAAGGCAAATACAAGTATTGCAACCATACACTTTTTCATTTTTTCGTCCTCCTCTTGAAAATAAACTTAGTATAATTATTATTTGTATGGTAATAATTATACTAAGTTTATCATATTTATATTTGTTTGTCAATACTATAAAATTAAGTTGGGTGATTTAAATGAATATCGAATTTAAAGACAACTATATTAAGATAGGACTAAAAATTTCATATTATCGGAAGCTGAAATCTCTGACGCAAGAACAACTTGCCGAAATCTTAGATTGCGGTGTTTCTTTTATAGGGCAGATTGAAGCCCCGAACATTTATAAAGCAATTTCTCTTGACACTCTGTTTAAAATTGCAAAAGCTTTGGAAATTCCACCGTATAAATTACTATATTTTGAGGATTAGACATAAACAAAAGCGGCAGTTCAAACTGCCGCTTTTTTATTTCCTATTCAGCCTCAATCAAGCCATACTTTCCATCTTTTCTTCTATAAACAATATTTGTTTCCATTGTTTCAGGATTAGCAAAAATGAAGAAATCGTGTCCTAACATATTCATTTGAAGAACTGCCTCTTCAGCCGACATTGGCTTAGATACAAATCTTTTTCTCTTAATAATATCAATTTCCTCTTCTTTAACCTCCGCAGGCTCATCTAAAACAGAAACATAATTCTCAAATCCGCCGCCGCGGATATTTTTTTCAAGGCGGGTCTTATTTTTTCTTATTTGTCTGTCAAGGTTTTCAAGGCAAATATCTGCTGCTGTCTGCAAGTCTTCATTTCTCGCTTCAGCTCTTATGAAAAAGCCTTTGTAAAGAATGGTTATCTCCAAAATCATCTTTTCTTTCTGCTGAGAAACAACAATTTTACAGTCATCGCTGTCGCCAAAGAATTTGTCAATCTTCTTGATTTTTCCGAGAAGCTTATCCTTGGTTCCTTCTGCCAATTGGATTTGTTTGCAAACTAAGTTGTAAGTCATACTTTTGCCTCCATTTCTGATTTTTATATTAAATTATATATAAATATAATTTTTTAAACCTTTTTTGTTCCCTTTTTTCTGTATTTATAAAGAGCGGAAACGTTTGAGATAAGCCCGAATCCCGGTGCAAAAATCGCTGTCGTCCCAATGATTGCATCATATACAATCCACAATACATTATTGCAAACCCCAAATACTCTGGTTTTTTGCTCATCCCTGACAAATACACCTATCATAAGGAAAAGTGCCCCGATAATAGGCATTGTTTCTATCAAATTTTTCACGCTTATTTCCCAGACAAAACCGGGGGCAGATACCATTCCCCAAGTCCCAAGACCAAGATACAAAATTAAAAACAGTATTTTCTCAAAAAGGGTTATCTTCGTTTCTTTTCTTACGTGGTATAAAGACACTGTTCCTTGCACCACCGCAACAAGATTAAGAAAAACAGCAGAGCCGATTTGCTTTATGAGAAAAAAGTTAAGGGTAACCAAAGCGTTTGCCACTATGACGGTTACAAGCATCATCCATTTTTTCTTAAAGAACGGACCTACCAAGGAAAAACAAGACGCTATAACTCCTAATATCTGTCCTACTATGTATGCCATACTAATACCTCAACTTTATATAACTTCGCTCTGATGCCTTGTAACATGACAACTTATGTTTACGGCAACGGGAAGTCCTGCAATATGGGTTGGAAATGTTTCAATGTTTACCCCTAAAGCTGTGGTCTTTCCGCCAAAGCCTTGAGGCCCTACATCTGTTTGATTTATTTTCTCTAAAATTTCTCTTTCAAGGTCAGCATAATACTCATCAGGATTTTCTTCTCTTATATCCCGAAGGAGTGCCTTTTTCGCAAGGATTGCCGCCTTTTCAAAGGTTCCACCGATGCCGATGCCAACCACGATAGGAGGACAAGGATTACTTCCAGCCAATTTAACGGTTTCTATTATAAAATCAACAATACCAGCTCTACCATCACTGGGTTTAAGCATTTTTATTGCACTCATATTTTCACTGCCGAAACCCTTTGGAGCAAATGTGATTTTCACTTTATCGCCATCTACAATTTCTGTATGAATAACAGCAGGAGTATTATCCCCCGTATTTCCTCGCCGTATAGGGTCTAAAACTACTGATTTCCTTAAATATCCATCACTATATCCCTGTCGGACGCCCTCATTGACGGCATCATATAAATTCCCATCTGTAAAGTGAACCTCTTGCCCGATTTCAAGAAATACAACAACCATACCGGTGTCTTGACAAATAGGAACAGCCTTTTCCCTTGCAATTTCTGCGTTCTCTAAAATATCTGTTAAAACGCTTTTCGCAAGGTCATTTTCCTCATTTTTAAGACCGCCTTCTATCGCCTCTTTTATATCTTCCCCAAGATAGCAATTTGCATCTATGCACATTTTTCTTATGACCGCGGTTATTTTATGAACGGAAATTTCTCTCAAGTTATTCACTCTCCGCTTCTCTTAGGTTGCTTTTTTCAATTATTGATTTATTTATACTTATATCCGCATCAAAAATAAGCATATTTAATACTTCTGTCCATCCCTCTACTCGCTGGACAATCATATATGAATAATCCGTTTCTATAACAGGACTTATTTCATTTATTTGGAGATTCAAAGCAGCCTCTTCCATATTTTTATGGGACTTGGCAACTGAGTCTTTGTATATTGATGCAACCATAGGGGTTTCCATATCATCCTGATTTGCTATATAGGCTCTTGCGACCTCTTTCCACACTGTATCAAAATTATCACCCTTTAAGAGACGCTCTTTAACCTCCTCCGCCTTAGCCCTGGCATTTTCTTTATGGACATTTCCTTCGCCTATAGGGATTTCAATAACCTTAATTGTAGCACTTTTATTATTAGCGAGTTCCGCTGTGTTAATGTCTTTAATGTATTTTTTAATATCTAAACTAACCTCTTGTCGCACCTTATCTTTTAGTATAAGGTAATCTCTGATTACAGAATAGGTTTTTTCGTCTTTTATCCCCAGTTTTTTATAAGCATCATCCCCAAGCAACTGATTTTGAACATCAAGCTCTATCATTTCTTCTCTATCCTCATCAGTTAGGGAAACTCCCCACTCTTGTGCTTTTAAATTAACCGTCATATCCGCAACCAGCTTAACCGCTGCATCATATTTAACCTTTTCAATAACCGACTGAGAATTTTTATCACGGCTATCCCACGCAATTTTTTCAACAGTTGTATTGTTTGCATAGGCATAATCCTCTGCCTCACGCATAAAATAGTAATTCCAAATATCCTCACTTATGTTTACATCATTGATTCTGAATGCCACTTGGTTTTCTGTTATTTTCGGAGTGTTTTCTATAAGCTCTGAATAGTTTTCCGGAGCAAATTTCCTTGGTTTACTCAAAAAACCAAAGATAAGCCACAAAATAAATGCAACTAAAACAAAAGCAAGAATAATTCCCCATCTAAGCTTGTCTCTTTTCGCTTTATCGCTAAGTTCTTTTTCTGTGTTTTCCGTGCTAAGAATGTCACGATTTTCCATCCGTTCATTCCTCCCATCTACCTATTATAATTTTACACCATTTTAAAGCGATATGCAATAGAAAATTTAAAAATACACAACTTTTCATTATGCTGCCAAAATATTAAAATAAATATTGACAAAATGGCGATTTGTTGTTATAATATATAAGTCATATTGACATAGGGGTATAGTTCAGCTGGTAGAGC
>JAZROF010000030.1:0-11178 GCA_045648565.1 Clostridia bacterium
TGCGCCAAAAATGGTTATCACGGACAGTCAGGCATTCGGTGAGGTTTCTAAAATCGTTCCAAAAGAAGTGCCTCTTTCTTCCTTTTCGATTTTAATGGCTCGCCATAAGGGAGAGCTTTTTCATCAGCTCGACGGAATAGCGGCACTTGAAAATTTAAAGGACGGCAATATTATTTTAATTTCCGAGGGGTGCACTCATCACCGCCAATGCAATGATATTGGGACAGTTAAAATTCCAACGCTTATAAAGGGCTATACCAATGCTGATATAAATTTTGAATTTTCCAGCGGAGGAGAGTTTCCTGAAGATTTATCAAAATACAGCCTTATCGTTCATTGTGGCGGATGTATGCTTAACGAAAGAGAAATGAAATACAGAATTCAAACAGCCAAAGACCAAAACATTCCTATAACCAATTATGGTATGGTTCTTGCTAAAATAAGCGGGGTTTTAGACAGGAGTCTGGAAATATTTACCCATAAAAGTATAGACAAATAAAATTTTTTATATTATAATTTAAGAAAAATATAATTTAGGAGGAAATGAAAATGGAATTCAAAGGTTCAAAAACCGAAGCAAATTTATTAGAGGCTTTTGCCGGCGAAAGTATGGCAAGAAATAAATATACCTACTTCGCATCTGTTGCAAAAAAAGAGGGATATCAGCAAATCGCTGCTATCTTCGAAGAAACTGCATCTAACGAAAAAGAACACGCAAAGCTCTGGTTTAAAGCTTTAAGCGGTCTTGGGGACACAGCTCAAAATCTTCTTTCTGCAGCTGAAGGGGAAAACTATGAGTGGACAGATATGTATGACCGCTTCGCAAAAGAAGCTGAAGAAGAAGGCTTTACCGCTCTTGCTGCTCAGTTTAAAAAGGTTGCAGAGGTTGAAAAGGCTCACGAAGAGCGTTATCGCAAGCTCTTAAGCAATGTTGAAATGCAGAAAGTTTTCGAAAAGAGCGAAGAAATTATGTGGGAGTGCCGTAACTGCGGACACCTCGTTATGGGCAAGAAAGCTCCTGAGGTTTGCCCTGTTTGTGCTCATCCACAGGCTTACTTTGAAGTAAGAAAAGAAAACTACTAAGATAAAAAAGCAGAGTAAAAGCTGTATAGTGTTAAGGACAATTTATCACCCGAAACAAAATTTTTGTTTCGGGTGATATTGTATATAAATTTTTAAATTGATTCGATAAGTTTATCAAGAATACATTATCTTTACTGTTTTAGCATATATAGTCTGATTACTTGTTCGGCACAATCTTTTATATTCGCCATTGCATTATTTTTATCCATAGCATCATCAAGGGAACAAGCCGTTCTAATTATTGGAAAAATAGCATCAATGCCGTGCTTATTGCAAATATTTGCATCTCTTGTGACACATCCTGAGAATGCGATAACCGGCTTATTATACCTTTTAGCAAGTTTAGCAATTCCAATTGGGGCTTTTCCCATAATGGTTTGACTATCAATTTTTCCCTCGCCTGTTATAACCAAATCTGCACCTTTAATAATCTCTTCCATTTCGATTTTATCTAAAATAAGCTCTATTCCCGACTGAAGCTTACCTCCTAAATAAGCCATAAAGGCAAAGCCTAAGCCCCCTGCCGCTCCCGCTCCGGGATAATTCATATCAGCCATCTTATATTTTTGAGCTGTAACCTCGGCATAGTTTTTCATACCCTTATCCATTATACCAATCTCTTCTTGCTTTGCACCCTTTTGCGGTGAAAAAATTGCACTGCATCCGTTTTCGCCACAAAGTGGGTTTTTTACATCACAGGCAATATTAAATGTGCATTCTTTGAGTTCCTTGAGTGCATCTTCATCTTTAATTTCTGCAATTTCCCCTAAGCCTTGTGCCCCAAACGCAATTTGCTTTCCGTTCTTATCAAAAAATTCGAAGCCAAGTGCCATAAGCATACCAACTCCGCCATCATTTGTTGCACTTCCACCAATTCCTATCACAAAATCTCTGCAACCTTTTGAAATTGCATCCTTTATAAGTTCTCCTACACCATAGGTAGTTGCAATCATAGGATTTAATTCATTTTTATCAAGAAGAGCTATTCCTGCTGCTGCCGCCATTTCAATTATGGCGATATTGTTGACAATTCCATACTCAGCAACAATTTGTCTTCCCAGAGGATTTTTAACTGATACATTGTGAAGCTGTCCTCCCATTCCTTCAACCAAAGACGAGACTGTTCCTTCTCCTCCGTCTGCAATTGGCATAACTTTAATCTCTGCATCCGTGCAACATCTTTTTATGCCATCTTTAGCAGCATTTCCCGCCTCAACAGATGTCATACTCCCTTTAAATGAGTCTATTGCTATTACAATTTTCATAGTACTTTTCCTTTGTTATCAGTCTGTTTTTATAAAGACTTCAAATCTATTCCCCAATCTTTTTGGTCGATATGCAGACAAAAGTCTGCTCGATATTTTTACTTTCATAAAATCGATCAAACCCACTTTGCACTTCCTGACATTAGTGTGACATTCTCTGTTGTTACGCTCAAAAGGCCTCTCTTGATATCAAGTTTTTTTACATCGCCATTTTCAAATTCTATATGGCACTGGCTCGGCTTAACAGAGGTAATAAATGGTGTATGATTTGCCATAACAGCAAGTTCTCCCTCTGCTCCACGTAATGAAATTTTTACAATTTCTCCCTCATATAGATTTCCATCAGGCGTTGTTATAACTAATTTAAAAGCTTTCATTATACCACCTTTTTAGCCTTTTGAACTGCTTCATCTATTGTTCCTACAAATAAAAATGCAGATTCAGGCAAATCATCGTATTTACCCTCGATAATTTCTTTAAATCCTCTTATAGTTTCCGAAAGAGGAACATAAGTTCCGGGAATTCCTATGAATTTCTCAGACACGTGGAATGGCTGAGATAAAAATCTTTGAATTTTTCTTGCTCTTTGAACAAGGAGTTTATCCTCATCAGAAAGCTCATCCATACCCATAATTGCGATAATATCCATAAGCTCGTTATATCTTTGCAATATTCTTTGCACTCCGCGGGCAACCATATAGTGTTCTTCCCCTAAAATATCTGCTGAGAGAATACGGCTGGTAGACTCAAGAGGGTCAACGGCAGGATAAATTCCCTGAGAGGCAATATTTCTTGACAAAACCGTAGTTGCGTCAAGGTGTGCAAAGGTGGTTGCAGGTGCCGGGTCCGTTAAATCGTCTGCCGGAACATATACCGCTTGAATAGATGTTATTGAGCCTTTTTTTGTAGATGTTATTCTTTCTTGAAGCATACCCATTTCATTTGCAAGAGTTGGCTGATATCCAACAGCTGACGGCATTCTTCCAAGGAGAGCAGACACCTCAGAGCCTGCCTGTGTAAATCTGAAAATGTTATCTATAAACAGCAGAACATCCTGTCCTTCTTCTTCACGAAAATATTCAGCCATAGTAAGACCTGAAAGACCTACTCTCATTCTTGCACCGGGTGGCTCATTCATTTGCCCGTAGACTAATGTTGTGTTAGCTAAAACGCCCGATTCCTTCATCTCGTTATATAAATCGTTTCCCTCTCTGGTTCGCTCTCCAACCCCAGTAAATACGGACAGACCGCCGTGCTCTTTAGCGATGTTGTTAATAAGCTCCATTATAAGGACAGTTTTACCAACTCCCGCTCCGCCAAAAAGGCCTATCTTTCCGCCCTTTGAATATGGGCATAACAGGTCAATTACTTTTATTCCTGTTTCAAGAATTTCTGTTGATGTTGAAAGCTCTGAATAAGCAGGAGCAGGCCTATGAATATCCCACTTCTCTGCATCCGTTGGTGCCGGTTTATTATCAACAGGCTCTCCTAACACATTAAAAATTCTTCCTAATGTTTCTCTGCCAACAGGCACACTTATGGCTTTTTGGGTATCTATAACCTCTGTCCCTCTTGCCAAACCGTCAGTTGATGCCATAGCAATACACCTTACCGTATTATCACCAATATGCTGTGCTACCTCAACAGTTAAGGTCTTCTCGCCAATTTGCATATTGAGTGCGTTATATATAGCAGGCAAATGCCCCTCTTCAAAGCGAACATCGACAACAGGTCCCATAACCTGCACAACTGTACCATTTAATATATTTGACATATTATGCCTCCTTACATACCGCTTCCGGCAACAATTTCTGTTATTTCCTGAGTTATTGCACCCTGCCTTGCACGATTATATTCAAGCTTAAGGCTATCTATCATTTCCCCTGCATTTTTTCCGGCTGAATCCATTGCAAAACGTCTTGCAACAACTTCGCACGTAAAGCCCTCTCGCACGGCTTCAAGTATTTTTGAAGCAACATATTCTTCTATAACCGCCTCAAGAATGGTTCTTTCATCAGGCTCAAATATTATATCTGCTTTAGACGTTATATTCTTTTTCTCAAGTGGCATAATCCAAGTAATTTCAGGATATTGCACCATCATTGATTCATATTTTGTTGAAACAATTCCAACCTTTTCATAATTCCCTTGCTTAAATTTATCGCATATTTTTTGTGCTAAATCTATCGCCTCTAAATACGAAAAACCTTCGGCTTTAATTATATCCTTTCCGTACCGCTCCGCAGGTCTTTTTCCTATTGGAATTATTTCAGCTTCCTCAACAGTTTCAGCCATTTTGAATATATTAGAATTATAACCGCCTGCAAGACCTCTGTCCCCGGCGATTACAATAAGACATATCTTTTTGTTTACGCCTTGCTTCATATATGGGCTACCTTTACACGAATTTGAGGAAGAAAGCATATCAATTGTTGACTCCATAGCCTTTGCATACTCACGGCTTTTAAGCATTGCACTTGTCGCACCACGAATTTTTGCCGAGGCAACAAGTCCCATAGCTTTCGTCAGATGCAACGTAGAATCGACACTTTTAATGCGGTTTTTTAAACTTTTTATATCCACACCCATTATATCACTCCTTCATTTCTTGAAGGGCATCTTTAAGTTTTGATACATCCTCATCATCAAAGAAATTATTTTCAAATCTCTCTAACAATGCTTCATATTTTTCTTCAAGCAACGCGTAAAGCTTACTTTCGTATTCTGCGACTTTATTTACTGCTATATCATTTAAATAGCCATTTACAACTGCATAAACTATTGCCACCTGACAGCCAACCCGAACAGGTGCGTTTTTCTTTTGTTTTAGAACTTCAACAATTCTTTCACCAAGTGCCAACCGCTTTTTTGTATCCTCGTCAAGGTCACTTCCAAACTGAGCAAAGGCTTGAAGCTCACGATATTGAGCATACAAGAGCTTAAGCTCACCTGAAACCTTTTTCATTGCTTTAAGCTGAGCCGAGCCACCTACACGGCTGACTGATATACCAGGGTTTATTGCAGGCATAATTCCCGCGTGAAAAAGCTCTGTTTCCAGGAAAATCTGCCCATCTGTTATAGAAATAACATTTGTAGGAATATATGCAGAAACATCTCCTGCCTGAGTTTCAATAATTGGTAGTGCAGTTATTGACCCACCGCCATACTCAGGAGCAACACAAGCCGCTCTTTCAAGCAATCTTGAATGTAAATAAAATACATCTCCCGGATATGCTTCTCTGCCCGGTGGGCGACGAATAAGCAACGAAAGTGCACGATACGCAATCGCGTGCTTTGATAAATCATCATAGATTATAAGCACATCTTTTCCTTGCTCTCTGAAATATTCTGCCATAGCACAACCCGAATAAGGGGCAATATACTGAATTGGTGCCGTTTCCGATGCTGAGGCAGATACAATAATTGTATATTCCATCGCCCCTGCCTTTTTCAGTTCATTTGCAAGGTGTGCAACGGCTGTATTTTTCTGTCCTATTGCCACATATATACAGATTACATCTGTGTTTTTCTGATTGATAATTGTGTCTATTACGATTTCTGTTTTACCCGTCTGTCTATCACCTATAATAAGCTCTCTTTGACCTCTTCCGATGGGAATCATACTATCTATAGCCTTAATCCCCGTTTGAAGCGGAACAGAAACACTCTTTCTTTCAATAATCCCCGGAGCTTCGGATTCAATTGGTCTTGTCTTTGAGGAATTTATGGGACCGTCCCCGTCAATAGGGTTACCTAATGCACCAACAACTCTGCCTATAAGCTCCTCCCCAACAGGCACAGAAACAACTCTGCCTGTGCGACGAACCTTCGAACCCTCGTGTATATCATTAGAATCTGACAAAAGTGCCACGGAAACTGTTTCATTTTCAAGGTTTTGTGCCATTCCTATGCTTCCGTCTTCAAACTCCAAAAGTTCACTTGACATACAAGACCTAAGCCCATATACCTTAGCAATGCCATCACCGACCAAGATAACCGTGCCATTTTCCTGCATTTCCATCTTTGATTCGTAATTCTTAATCTGTTCCTTTATAATTTGACTTATTTCATCCGGCCTTAAATTCATTTCCCTATCACATCCTTTATATTCTTAAGATGTCCTTTTATACTTGCGTTAATGGTTTTTCCGTCAAGCTCAACAATTAATCCTCCCAATATGGACTTATCAATAATGCAGTCAAGAACCACCATTTTCCCGCTCATTTTCTCTAAATTATCTTTTAATATCTGTTTTTCCTGCTCATTTAGCTCAATTGCACTTATAACCTTTGCAAATGCACATCTTTTCACTTCGTTAAGTAGTTTCTTGTATTCAAAAACACATTGGTCGATATATTTTATATATCTTTTTTCGCACAACAATTTAACGAAAGACATAACATCTTTGTGAACCTGCTCTGAAAACGCCTTTTCAACTGCCTCTAATCTTTCGCTAAGCGGTATGCCCGGTGATAATAAAAATTGAACATATTCAGGATTTTCAGAAAAAACGGTCATTAGTAAGTCTAATTCTTTTTCAAAGGTTTCCTCATTATTACTCTCTATTGCAATTTCAAATAATGCCTTGGCATATTCTTTAACCGTATCACTCATTTTCATCACCTATCTTTTGAATAAATGAATCAATAAGCTCGCGATGGTCATCAACATTTATTTCTCTCTCTAAGATTTTATTTGCAAGAGCCGTAGACACTTCAACAATTTCTTGTTTGATTTCATCTTCTGCCTTTTTCCGCTCAAGCTTAGCTTGTGTTTCTGCCTGACGGATAATACTTTCTGCTTTTTCCTTTGCCTCACTGACAATTCTCTCTTCTCTGTGTTTTGCACTGCTTTGCGCGTTATCAATAAGGCTTTGCACCTCATCTTTAGCTGTTTTCATTTTTTTGTCCCAAGCCTCTTTATCGGCGTTTGCCATAGCTTTTGCCTCATCCGCATCGGCATATTCTTTATCAATTTCCGCTTGCCTTTTGGCAATCATATTATTGACAGGTTTAAAGAGAAACTTTTTAACCAGCAGGAAAATAATAATAAGATTAAGAAGAGAAACAACAGTGTCCCATAAATTAACAGATATAACATCTAATGATTGCACAGTTATTCACTCCAAATCTTATTTTATTGTGTTTATAAGTATATCTATAAATCTGCCCGGGGCAACGAATATTAAAAGAATTGCGATAACCAAAGCATAAAGACCTGTTGTTTCAGCAATAGCACAACCCATAAGCATTGTTGTTGTTACATCACCCTTACTCTCAGGCTGACGGCCTATAGCTTCACAAGCCTTTGCCACAGCATTACCTTCACCAATACCGGGGCCGATACCCGCAATCATCGCAGTTCCTGCGCCCAAAGCACAACATCCTAAAATAATACCAATTGCGATTTCTAACATAATAATTTCCTCCTATATCTTTGCGCCTTTGCGCTTTTTTAATTTTCTTTGTTCATATAATTCAATAGGGAACCCCCCTGAAACATAGAGCATCGTAAGCATTGCGAAAATGTATGCCTGCAGTATTCCGCTGAATACATCAAAATAAATTGATAAAACCGCAGGAATTCCCACTCTTAAAAAAGGAAAGTCTCCCAAAATTCCAGGCAGTGCGCCAAAAATCATATTGGATAGCCCCCCGAGGCCTGACGCTAAAAGAACGGATATAACCGAGCCAGATAAAATGTTCCCGTAATGACGGAAAGCCATTGAAATCGGAGTTGCCACCTCGCTTATAATGTTAAGCGGAGCCATTAAAGCAGGGTTTCCAAAGCTTTTTGCATACTGAACTATTCCGCATTTCATCTTATAATATGTGATGAGTATAAATACCAATATCGCCCATCCCGCAACAATATTTATATCCGATGTGGGAGGGTAAAGTCCGAAAAGAGACATAAGACTTGAAAAAGCCGAAAGAGCAAGGATTGCTGCAACAAACGGAGCAAAGCCTTTAAAATATTCTCCCATATTGCCTATTGTCATACTCTGTGTCTTTTCAACTAAGATTTCCGCTATGGTGTGGCGTTTTAAATATGAGCCGTTTTTAATTCCGTGTGTCATATAAAGACAAAGGAACAAAATGGAAATCATACCCATAAGTGAATTAACCTGAGCCTCAGTTATAAGAAAGTTTTGCACGGGCATTTTTATTTCAAAAAATATCATTGCTCCCGATATAACTATGCCCTCTTTCACAGGTGATGTCATTATTTTCAACACTATACTAAAGACAAGTGGAGCAAGCATCAATATAATCAAGAAAGCATCAACTATTTTAAATTTCCTGTCTTGCTTGTTCATCCTTGATCACCCCTCTATCTCCTTTTTCTTTCCACAATGGTCTAAGAAAAATCGCTATCCTCGGGAAGAAAATCGGAACTATCACTGATATGGTGTTAAATATAGGAAGCAGTACTCCCGCACCTAAAACAACAAATATTCCAAAATTTCTTAAATTCTGTGAAGCTTTTATAAGCTTTTTCGCCTCAGCAGAATCCTTAGACAACGCTTTTTGAATTGTTATTCCCATTAATAAAAAATTTACAACTGAAACTGCAGCTGAAAGGATATTTCCTAAAAGAACTGTATAATCCCATCTATGGAGAATTAAAAAAACTGAATTCATCAACAAGCTTAGGACAATAATCATAAAAGTGATATATTGGACTTCTTTTAATACGGTTTTATCAACTTTTATCATAAAAATATCTCCTTCTTATGTTTCGAAATAATAACTATCACAAACCATTAAAATTATAACACATATAGTTATTTTTATCAATAATTTTTCAAAAATACCCTTTGTTAAATAAAAATTAAATAGGATTGACTTTCGTCAATCCTATTTAATTTTATTTGTAATGTTATTAAATTTAGTCTTTAACCTCAAATGCTATAATTGCGTATGGTTGTATATCCTTAAATACAACCTTATCTCCTACCAATTCCCCATCGCAATTTACGAATTTAATTTTATTATAGCATCTATCAAGCTGTATCTCCGGCTTAATAATTTCGTCAGCAAAGTTATTTATAAGGAGTACGGACATACTGTTTTCATTTTTGGCGGCCTGTATATATAAATCCGGATTTTTCAATATCTTTACCGGAAGTTTTTTGTTTCCTGCCCACTCTATAGCATTTACCAATTGCTCCTGTCTGTAATAATTGTTACAATAATTTACAGTAGGCTGTGATAAATACATATCCAGAGCCAAAACGAAAAATCTTTGCCCTTGTCCGTTTTCATATCTATAGGAAGCAACAGCATTATTAGGAGTAAAAGTACTTAATACCTCTGCACCTTCTTTACATTCAACATTTTTGAATAAGCAATTTGAAACAGCCATCTCATCATTAAACTCAGGAAAATATTCACCTTTTACGCCATCAATGTCTGTTATAGATTTAAGACCTACATCATAGCCTTTTTCCGTAAGAATTTTTGCTGCAACTGCATCTAAAATTGCACCATTTTTTAAATCGCTTTCATTTATGTATCTTGCGTTTTCACCAATCAATAATACCGGATATTCATTTTCACTTAATGTTGACGGTATACTATTTCCTGCTAACAACTTCCTGGAAGTATTTTTGAACGCAAGGGTAAGAGTGTTTGCAATATCCGGGACACATTTATCCGGCAATTCCCAATTTTTAATTTTATGCATAATATTAATCGATCTTACGCCTGTTTCTGTCTTATCTTTGAAAATAGCTTTAATTTCGTTTCTAAGCCCCTCGTTATTATTATGTCTCTCTATATATCCAAGCTCATAATCTATCTTTTGATTATAATCAATCATATATTTTAAATTGCCATCTAAGCGTCCGTCTGCTAACAGACCAATATCAAAAATCTCTAATTTCTTTGCCGGAACATTATAGCGTGGTCTTGGATAAACATCGCCTTCTCCAAAAACTTCAACCCCATTTTCATTACACCATTTTGCTTGAAGCCTTGTGTCTTCGATAACCTCGTGCACCTTGTTAATCACCGAGTATGGTGCACCGGTAGTTCTTAAAAACGGTTTGGTGTTACCGGCAAACGCCTTAGCCAATTCAATTGCATCAGTTCCGCAATAGTCCCAATTTTCAAAAAAAGTACACGCACCAAGTCTGATTGACGGATCAATTTCGTCTATTCCGCTTCTGATATATTTTGCAAAATCTAAAAGTGATTGTGCAGAAACCTCCATATAGGCATCTCTATATTTATTTTTGCCACCTGTAAAAATAAGCTTTTCAAGCTCGCTCCTTGGCACAACTTCACCAATCTTTTTATAAAACTCATTTAAGTGAAGCTTACAGAAGCACCCCATATAATAAGCAGAACGAGCGTTTAATCTAAAATCATCATCAATCATTAAAATGTCAGGATGACACTTTGCTAATTTCATCATACCTCTTTTAAAGGCTTCCCTAAAATCGGGATCCATCGGGCAATATGACCCCTCAATTTTTCCGCCATCAGCTCCCTCGATAAGGGTAAAGCTTTCTTTTGCTCTTACCATTCTTTCGTGAGTAAGGACAACTCCATGACCTAAAGCCTCTACCCAAATGCCTACTTCTATATTATTCTTTTTAAACTCACTAACAAAATTTCCGAGTTCATTTAAATCAAATGCCGGAAAATCACTGCCAAACACACTTCCATAAATACCTATAAATACTCTTTCAATCTTACTATCCTTAACTAACTTTATATAATCATTAATATTTTCGTTAGTTAATGTCCTTAAACTAATAGGAACAGCTACCTTATGCATAATAAATTTCCCCTTATTTAAATTTTTGTTCTATTAAAAACAA
>JAZROF010000031.1:0-5579 GCA_045648565.1 Clostridia bacterium
ATCATAGCATCTAAAACCTCTCTTCTTAGAGGGGTTGTTGCAGAATGGTCCGCGTAAACTCTTTTTGTCATTTTTATCCTACCTTCCTTTTCCAGAGAAAAAATCTATGAAAAGTAGACCGTCTCCGTAAATATGAGATACATTTTTCCGTAAAACATACCACACCATATTATACTACCAAATTCATTTTTTGTAAAGTAGCTTTGCCAAATTTAAGAAATTTTATTATAGGCAAAAAAAAAGCGGATGCCCAATGCATCCGTTCTTTTTTGGAAATTAAATTCCATAAAGGGAAATGAAAAAAGTTTGTTAGTTGTGGTATGTATATATAATACAACTTTTTTCGACTTTTTTCAATAGGTAATTTAGAACATATTATCAAAGAAAGCGTGTTTCTTTTGTGCAATATGCACAAACTATACGAGTTGTATCTTAATATGAACCTTTTTCCCCTTTTTAATAACGATTATTCCGTCGTTAAATCTATCCTCAGTAATCATTTCTGCAATATCCGTTATTTTTTCGCCGTCAACACTGAGTCCGCCTTGCTGTATAACGCGTCTACCCTCGCCTTTTGATGGGACAAGCTCTGATAACGCCATAAGGTCAATAATATTTATTCCATCTCCAAGGACAGCCTTAGAAAGCTCAAAGGTTGGCATATTTTCGTTCGCTGCTCCTGCTCCAAATACTGACTGCGCAGCTTCCTGAGCCTTTTTAGCTTCTTCCTCACCGTGAACCATCTTTGTAACTTCATATGCAAGAAGTGCCTTTACCTTATTAAGTTCCTGACCTTCAAGCTTTTCATATTCATAAATTTCTTCCATCGGAATAAAGGTTACAAGCTTTAACATTCTTATAACATCACGGTCGTCAACATTTCTCCAATACTGATAAAAATCATAAGGAGAAACTTTTTCCGCATCAAGCCAAAGAGCACCTTTTTCGGTCTTACCCATTTTCTTACCCTCTGAATTTGTAAGAAGAGTAAATGTCATACCATAAGCACTCTTACCTGCTTTTTTACGGATAAGCTCAATACCGCCGATAATGTTTGACCATTGATCATCTCCGCCAAATTGCATAATACAGTTATAATCACGATTAAGCTTATAAAAATCATAACCCTGCATTAACATATAGTTAAATTCAAGGAAAGAAAGACCTTTTTCCATTCTTGCCTTAAAACATTCAGCAGTGAGCATCCTGTTAACAGAGAAATGTACGCCAACCTCTCTTAAAAAGTCAACATAGTTAAGCTTTAAAAGCCAATCGGCATTATTAGCCATTTTAGCCTGACCGGGCTTATCCCCAAATTCGATAAATCTTGACATTTGCTCTTTAAATCGGTCTGCATTATACTGAATAGTTTCCTGAGAAATCATAGGACGCATATCAGCTTTTCCTGTAGGGTCACCAACCATTGTTGTTCCGCCACCAAGCAAAACTATTGGGGTGTGCCCTGCATTTTGCATATGCTTCATAACGATAAGCTGCATAAAATGGCCTATATGCAAACTATCCGCCGTTGGGTCAAAGCCTATATAGAAATTAATTTTCTCTTTTTCTAAAAGCTCTCTTATTTCTTCCTCGTGAGTTGTCTGGGCGATTAAGCCCCTCTCTTTTAAGGTATCAAATACGCTCATTTTTATATCTCCTTATTCTTTCGTAATCGTTTTAATGGATAGCTCTTCAAGTTGCTTTTCATCAACAACCCCCGGTGAATTTGACATAAGCTCAGATGCATTTTGAACCTTCGGGAATGCAACAACATCACGAAGGCTATCAGCTCCGCACATTATCATTGCAATTCTGTCAAGACCAATTCCCATTCCGCCGTGTGGTGCTGCACCATACTTATAAGCCTCTACTAAGAAGCCAAACTTCTCTTCGATTTCTGCCTCTGTAAGACCGAGAGCTTTAAACATCTTCTGTTGAAGCTCATAATCATTTATTCTTATAGACCCTGATGATAATTCAGTTCCGTTTAGGACAAGGTCATAAGCCTTTGCGATAACCTTTTCAGGTTCAGTTTCAAGATACTCAAGACATTCGTCCTTTGGCATTGTAAACGGGTGGTGCATAGCAAGATAGGTTTTGCTTTCTTCATCATATTCAAAGAACGGGAAGTCTGTAATCCATAAGAAATTATAGCCTTCTTTTATAATATCAAGCTGTTTTGCTACTCTTTGTCTAAGTGCTCCAAGAGTTGGAAGAGTTACAGAATTCTTATCCGCAACTATGAATACAACATCGCCCTTTTCCGCTCCGCATTTATTTAAAATTGCATTAAGCTCATCCTCTGTCATAAACTTTGAGAAGGAGCAATTTGGTGCATCTTCAACCCATCTTATATAAGCAAGACCTTTAGCACCGATTCCGCGGACATATTCAGTAAGCTTATCAATTTCTTTTCTTGTTAAAACTCCTGCTCCATTTTTTGCACAAATCGCACGAACAGAGCCACCGTCCTCAATTGCAGAAGTAAATACACCAAAACCGCAGTCTTTAACTAAATCGGAAAGGTTTATAATTTCCATTTCGTAACGGGTGTCTGGCTTATCGCTGCCATATCTTTCCATAGCCTCTTTATAAGTGAGTCTTGGAAGTGGTGTTGGGATGTCCATATTGAGCACATCGTTAAACAAACGCTTAATTAAGCCCTCGCCTATTTCTAAAATATCCTCAACTGTGGCAAATGACATTTCAAGGTCAATCTGTGTAAACTCAGGCTGACGGTCGGCTCTTAAATCCTCATCTCTGAAGCAACGAGCAAGTTGGATATATCTGTCAAAGCCTGAAATCATCAAAAGCTGTTTATAAATCTGTGGTGACTGAGGGAGAGCATAAAACTTTCCATTATGAACACGAGATGGAATGATATAATCCCTTGCACCCTCAGGTGTTGACTTTATCATCATCGGTGTTTCGATTTCAATAAAGCCGTTTTCATAAAAATAATCTCTTGCACTTTTTGCAATCTGACTTCTTTTTATAATATTCTCCTGAAGGGGAGCTCTTCTTAAATCAAGATAACGATATTTAAGTCTTAATTCCTCGTTAACATTTGTCTTGTCTGTTACTTCAAAAGGAGGCGTCTGTGCTTTTGCAAGAATACGCAGGTCATTTACAAAAATCTCTATATTACCTGTTTTAATTGCATCATTCTTGCTTACTCTTTCCCGAACTGTGCCTTTTGCCATTAAAACATATTCACTATGGCACTGAGAAGCTTTTTCAAAAACACTTCTGTCTGTTGTTTCATCAAAGGCGAGTTGAACAATTCCTGTTCTGTCCCTTAAATCTATAAATATAAGCGTTCCCATATCACGGATTTTTTGAACATAACCGCCAACAACTACTTCAGAGCCAATGCCCTCAACCTCTCCGCAATAGTGCGTTCTTTTTAAACCTTGCATTGTATCCATTATTTTCCCTCCCGTATATATTCAAATATAGACTCGGCATCTAAAGAAATTTCCTTTTGCTCTCCGCTTTCCATATTTTTAAGATTTATCTTATTATTGGCAATTTCATCATCACCTATAACAGCACTAAACTTCGCCCCAAGCTTATTTGCAAACTTCATTTGTGCTTTAACACTTCTTCCGCACAAATCCTGCTCAGAAAAGATGCCTTTCATTCTTAGGTCATAAACAGTTTTTTGAGCAATTTTTACTGCTTCTTCGCCGATTGCAGCTAAAAATACATCACAAGAATCTTCTTCTTTTAATTCAATCCCTTGATTTTTTATAATTAAAACAAGTCTTTCAAGTCCTGTGGCAAAGCCTATGCCCTCAGTCGGCTTTCCGCCAAGCTCTTCAACAAGACCGCTGTATCTTCCGCCACCGCAAACTGTTGACTGAGCACCAAGAGAGTCAGAAACAAACTCAAAAACTGTTTTTGTGTAATAGTCAAGACCTCGGACAATGTCAGGGTTGACTGTATAGGAAATTCCCATATTTGAAAGTCCCGCTTTGGTCTTTTCAAAATGAGTAGCACAGTCCTCACAGAGATAATCAACCATTCTCGGTGCGTCTTTTGCAACTTCACTGCAGATTGGCGACTTACAATCAATAATACGCATTGGATTTTTCTCAAGTCTTTCTTTGCAGGTTTCGCAAAGCTTTTCTTCCTGTGCCTTAAAATATTCCTTAAGCTTTTCGTTATATGCTTTTCTGCAAGTTGGGCAACCAATACTGTTGATATAAAGGGACACACCCTTAATTCCCACCTTGTTTAAAAAGGTATGTGCAAGAGAAATTACTTCTGCATCAGTTTCAGGACTTTCTGCCCCGAAGCACTCAATTCCAAACTGGTGAAACTCTCTGAGTCTTCCTGATTGTGGCTTTTCATATCTAAAGCAAGGTATAATATATGCAAGTTTTGTGGGCTGAGGATTAGCGTAAAGAGAATTTTCGATATAGCTTCTGACAAGTGTCGCCGTTCCCTCAGGCTTTAGCGTTATGCTTCTTCCGCCTTTATCTAAAAATGTGTACATCTCTTTTTGAACAACATCTGTTGTTTCCCCAACTCCACGAGAAAAAAGCTCTGTGCTTTCAAAAACAGGTGTGCGGATTTCCTTATATCCGAAAATATCGCAACACTCTCTCGCAGTATTTTCAATTTTTTGCCAAAGCTTTACTTCGCTTGGAAGTACATCTTCAGTTCCTCTTGGTTTAGTTATCATTATTCTTCCTCCGCCTTTCCAGTGAGTATATAATCAACAAGGCTTAAAACATCTTCTCTTCCCGTTTTGTTCTCAGACGAAAATGGTATAAGGACACATTCATCATCAAGTCCTAATTCATTATATATAATAGTCAGATTTTTTTCAATCTCAGATTTTTTAAGCTTATCAAGCTTTGTTGCAATAACATAAGTATAATATCCGCAACGCCTGACCCAGTCCGCCATCATTTTATCATCAGCGGTAGGCTTATGTCTTGCATCAACCAATTGAATAACTGCAACGAGGTTTTGCCTTTCACTTAAATATCCTTCAATCATTCTTGCCCATTTTTCTTTTTCAACCTTAGAAACCTTGGCATAGCCATAACCCGGTAAATCCACAAAACGGAATTTATCTTCAATATTATAAAAGTTTATAGTCGCAGTTTTCCCGGGGGTTGAGCTTGTCCTTGCAAGTTTTCTTCGATTTAACACGCAGTTGATTAAAGACGATTTTCCAACATTTGAGCGACCAACCAAAGCAATTTCAGGTAATCTCTCATCGGGATATTGACTTTTAACTACTGCCGTTGTTTCAAACGAGGCATTTATAAATTCCATAATTTCTCCTTATTTTGAAAGTGCCGTTTTAAGCACTGTTTTCATATCCTTTGCAAAAACAAAGTTAAGCTCATTTTTTATTTTATCGGGAAGCTCCTCAAAATCCTTTTTATTTTCATAAGGAATTACAACCGTTTTTATTCCAAGGCGATACGCCGCAAGAGTTTTCTCCTTAAGTCCTCCGATTGGAAGAACTCTACCCCGAAGTGTTACCTCTCCTGTCATTGCAACATCGGAGCGAACCGGAGTTTCTGACAAAGCAGAAACCATAGCTGTTGCCATTGTAA
>JAZROF010000032.1:0-30524 GCA_045648565.1 Clostridia bacterium
AGATGTTTTAGATAAGTGTTTTATAAAATATGCCATTATTAAAAGAAACGAATGGATGATTAAAAATTCTTCCTCTGCTATCTGTTACGTTAAATATCCCTGGGGAGGCGCTTTTCAAACTTATGAAAAAGCAAAAAAGAAAAACCTTAATATTATTGATATAAAATAAAAAAGAGATGCTTTTGCATCTCTTTTATTTTTATTTTATTTTTCTTCCCGGGTATTTTTTGTCCGTTTTTGAGATTTTCTTAATTATAACTAATTTTCGGACGGCATCGGAGTTTGGAATTTCTATTTCTTTAATTTCTTCGATTTTCCCACCTAAAATCTTTATTTTTTCTTTTGCCTTATTAACCTCTTCTTCTATATCAAATGCTTTCATAGATATAAAATATCCGCCAACTTTAACAAAAGGAAGAACATATTCAGAAAGAACTTTTAAATTAGCAACCGCACGGGAAATTCCCACATCATATTTTTCACGGTACTCTTCTTTTCTTCCAAATTCTTCAGCACGAGCGTGAACACATTCTGTATTTAAAAGACCTGTTTTTTCTCTTACTTCTTTTAAAAAAGTTATTCTTTTATTTAAAGAATCCATAAGTGTTATATCAAAATCAGGACGCATAATTTTCATTGGAACGCCGGGAAAGCCTGCCCCTGTTCCAACATCTATAACTTTTGAATTTTCTTTAATATCTACATAAAATAATGGCGAAATACTGTCTGCAAAATGGCGGACAGAAATTCCGTCAGGGTCTTCTATTGCAGTTAAGTTCATTTTTTTGTTCCACTCTACTAAAAGAGATGAAAAAATTTCAAACTTATCTAACTTTTCTTCTGAAATTTCTCCGCCGAATTTATTAACGCAATCTATAAATAAACTTTTGTTCATATAATTTTCCTCATAAAAAATTTACCGGTGCTTTTAGCACCGGTATAACTTTTACTCTTCTACAGGAGCTCCAACAGGACAAACAGAAGCACAGTTACCGCAAGAAATACAAGCATCTGCATCGATTTCGTATTTGTCAGCACCCTCTGTAATACATTCAACAGGACACTCTCCTGCGCAAACACCACAGCTGATACATTCATCATTAATAATAAAAGCCATTTATTTTCACCTCTTTAAAAAATTTTATATTTCCTCTTAGCTATAATATATCATTTTTTAAGTTTTGTCAAGGAGTTATTAACATTTTACCTGTTAATTAACAATTGACAATTTGTTTATCATTTTTATTAAAATAAAAATATGTTTATAATGTTAATAACAAAACAAGCTTATAAACATTTTTTAATCACCCTTTAAATATCTTTTTTATAATAAAAAAATACCTTTTCAACACTTTAAACACCCCCTACAACAACAGCCACCAAAGATATATTATAATATATTTATTTTTATATAAAAAATTATAAAAATTTTTAAATATTATTAAAAAAATCAAAAAAAAGGCTTTATTTTTGATTTTTAATATGTTATAATATAGTATGTATAGATTATAGGTAGAGAGGTTTAAAGTTATGAAATTTTTATGTTCTCAAAATATTTTAAATGAAACCTTAAATATTGTTTCAAAAGCTGTTGCAACTCATTCTTCTATGGCAGTTTTAGAGGGTCTTTTAATTAAGGCTTATTCAGGGAAGATTGAAATTGTTGCAAATGACCTTGAAATCGGAATTGAATCTTCCTTCGAAGCTGACGTTAAAGAAGAAGGACAAGTTGTTATAAACGCTAAAATGTTTATGAATATTATTAAAAATTTGTCTTCTGATATGGTTAGCATTGAAGTTGGTGATAAATTTTTAACTACCATAAAAAGCGGAAATGCAAAATTTGAAATTATGGGACTTAATCCATCTGAATTTCCTGAGCTTCCTATAATAAATCACGATTATAGTGTCCAGATAAGTAAAAATATGCTTCGTGATATGATAAACAGAACAGTTTTCTCTGTTTATAAAAAAGATGACCGTCCTGTTCTTCGTGGCTGCCTTATGGAAATTGATAAAAATGAAATTAAAATGGTGGCATTAGATGGGTATCGTTTAGCTTATAGAAAATACGAAATTCAAGAAGAATGTGAAAAAAGAAAATTTATAATTCCTGAAAAGGCTCTTTTGGAATTATCTAAGCTTTTAAAAGACGAAGACGAAAAAATTATTATAAATTCAACTTCAAAACACGCGGTTTTCATTGATGATAACTATAAAATGGTAACTCGTTTAATCGAAGGAGAATATATGAACTATGAGGCACTTATTAAAAGAGATTTTCCTTATAATATTGAGTGTCCTGTTTCTGATTTAATGAGCAGTGTTTACCGTGCATCACTTATTGTTATAAATGATATAACAAAATGCCCTGTTAAAATGCATATTGGTGGGGACAACATAAATATTTCTTGTGAAACCTCTCTTGGCTTTGTTGATGATAATATCAGCGTTTCAACAGGTGATGAAGATATAATTATGGGATTTAACAGCAGTTTTATTTTAGAGGCTCTTCGTGCGTGTGATGAAGATAAGGTTATACTTAAAATTAAAGGCAGTAAAGAACCTTTAATTATAGCTCCGATTGAAGGAGATGACTTTATTTATCTCGTTCTTCCTGTTAAAATATGATAGTTAAAGATATTGTTCTTAAAAATTTTCGTAACTATGAAAATGAAAAAATAGAATTTAATCCATATGTTAACATAATTTATGGAAATAACGGACAAGGAAAAACGAATATTTTAGAGGGAATTTATCTTTTTTCAATGGGAAAATCAAACAGAACCTATCACGATGAAGAGATGATAAGGTTTGGAGAAAATGAAGCCGAGCTTAATATGAATTTTTGTTCCTTTAAAAGAGATATTTCTGCTCGGATTAATATTAAAAAAAATAACAGAAAAAGGGTTTTAATAAATGAAATTCCTGTTAAGAAAAACAGCGATTTAGTTGGAAAATTTACTGTCTGTTATTTTGGACCGGAATGTATGAATATTATTAAAAGCGGACCGCATTCCCGGCGAAAGAATTTAGATATTTTAATAAGTCAGTTAAAAAATAATTATTTATATTGTATATCAGAATATAAAAAAGTTATAGAATCGAAAAAATGTCTTCTTAAGGGAGAAATTATTGATAAAATTACTCTTGATATTTTAAATGAAAAGTTAATAAATTTGTCTTTTGAAATAATAAAATACAGGTTTTATTATATAAAAAAAATTGAAGAAATTTCAAAGAAAATTCAAAAAGAAATATCAAAAGGTAAGGAAAATATTGAAATAATATATAATAGTAATTTTGGAATTATTCAGGATTTTAATGAAGAAGAAATAAAGAAAAATATAAAAGAAAAATTTGAAAATTACTATAAAAAAGAGGTTTTTTTAAAAGACATTTTAGTAGGCTGTCACAGAGATGATATTGAATATTTTATAAACGGGAAAAATGTAAAAAATTTTGGGTCTTCAGGACAACAAAAAACAGTTGCTTTAGTTCAAAAACTTGCAGAAGTATATATTATAAACGAGGAAAAAGGAGAATATCCTGTTTTTCTCCTTGATGATATTATGAGCGAGTTAGACAAAAGCAGACAGGAGTATATAATAAAAAAAATTAAAGATATTCAAATAATAATAACATGCACAGAAAAATTTAATTTTGATTTTCTTACAGAGTATAAAGAAATAAAAATAAAAGAAGGTAGGATTGTTTAATGTATCTCCACTTAGGAAAGGATACCGTAGTAAAAACAGATGATATAATTGCAATGATAGATCTTGAAAGTTCTTCAATATCAAAATACAGTAAAGAATTTTTAAAAATTGCAACTGAAGAGGGATTTGTTAAAAATGTTTCCGAGGAAATTCCAAAATCCTTTATAATTTGTGAAAAAGACGGTTCGTCCATTATATATATTACAAATATCTCAACTAAAGCTCTTTGCGGAAGAGTCCGAAAGAATTTCAGTTATCTATAATTGAAAGGAGAAAAATATGGAAGAAAATATTACAAATATACCGGAAGATGTTAAATATGACGAGAGTCAGATTCAGGTTTTGGAAGGACTTGAGGCGGTTAGAAAGCGTCCTGGTATGTATATAGGATCGACCTCTTCTCGTGGTCTTCACCATTTAGTATATGAAATTGTGGATAACTCTATTGACGAGGCGTTAGCGGGATATTGTAAAAATATTACCGTAACAATCGAAAAGGATAATTCTATAACCGTAACAGATGACGGGCGTGGTATTCCTGTTGGTATTCAGCAACAGACAGGCCTCCCTGCTGTTGAGGTTGTTTTCACAGTCCTCCACGCAGGCGGTAAATTCGGCGGTGGCGGATATAAGGTATCGGGCGGTCTTCACGGCGTTGGTGCGTCTGTTGTTAATGCTTTATCTGAAAGCCTTGAGGTTGAAATTTGTGACGGAGAGCATATTTACAGACAGGAATATTGTCGCGGGGAAAAGCAATATGACCTGAAAATTGTTGGGGATACAGATAAAACAGGAACAAAGGTTCATTTTAAACCGGATAGCGAAATTTTTGAAGAAACAGTTTACGATTATGATATTCTTTTAAACCGCCTTCGTGAGCAGGCATTCTTAAATGCGGGTGTTTGTATTTTCTTAAAGGATGACAGAGTTGAAAATAAAGAGGAAAGACTTTGTTATGAGGGTGGTATTAAGGAGTTTGTTACTTATATAAACCGTAACAAAGAGGCAATTCACGAGGATGTTATTTATGTAAGCACTGTCCGGGAGAATTCTGAGGCAGAAATTGCTCTTCAGTATAATGACGGATATAACGAAAACTTAATATCCTTTGCAAATAATATTAATACAACCGAGGGCGGAACCCACGAAACAGGCTTTAAATCGGCTCTTACCAAGGTTTTAAATGACTATGCAAGAAAATATAAATTCTTAAAGGAAAACGATAAAAACTTAAGCGGAGAGGATACAAGAGAAGGTCTTTCTTGTATTATAAGCGTAAAAGTTACAGAGGCACAGTTTGAGGGGCAGACCAAAACAAAGCTCGGAAACAGCGAAATGAGAAATATCGTTGAAAAAATGGTAAATGAAAAGCTTTCCGAGTTTATGGAGGAAAACCCTGCAATTGCAAAAATAATTGTAGAAAAAGCAATGACAGCGTCTCGTGCAAGAGAGGCTGCCAAAAGGGCAAGGGAAAATACCAGAAGGAAAAGTGCACTTGACAGTGCAAGACTTCCCGGTAAACTTGCGGACTGTTCGTCAAGAGATACTCAATACACTGAAATATATATCGTCGAGGGAGACTCTGCGGGAGGCTCAGCTAAAGAGGGGCGTGACCGCAGGTATCAGGCAATTCTTCCTCTTTGGGGAAAAATGCTCAATGTTGAAAAAGCAAGAGTTGATAAGGTTTATACCAACGAAAAACTTCTTCCTGTTATAACTGCACTTGGAACAGGAGTTGGAGACGATCTTGATATTTCAAAAATCCGTTACGGAAAAGTTATAATAATGGCGGATGCCGATGTTGACGGTGCTCATATCAGAACTCTTCTTTTAACATTCTTCTTCAGATTTATGAGACCACTCATTGAAAACGGGCATATCTATCTTGCTCAGCCACCTCTTTATAAGATTTCAAAGGGTAAAAAGCATAAATATGCTTATAACGAAGAACAGCTAAAGGAAGCTCTGCAGGAAATTCCTGAAGGATATGTTCAGAGATATAAAGGTCTTGGTGAAATGAATCCGGAACAGCTTTGGGAAACAACTATGGACCCTGAAAGACGCGTTATGCTTAAAGTTGAGCTTGACGATGCCAGACGGGCAGACGAAATCTTCACAATTTTAATGGGTGAAAAGGTTGAGCCTCGCCGTAAGTTCATTGAAGAAAATTCAAATAATGTTGTAAACTTAGATATTTAATGCTATGGAAAAGAAAGATTTACAGATAATTTTAGAAGAAAAGGATATAGAAAAAGCTAAAGAAGGCTTTTCCAAATTCAATAAAATAATGGCATACTATCGGTGTGCTATGATGGAAATTGAAACGAAATTCAATGTTTTAAATGAGGAATTTTCCCTAAGATATGACAGAAATCCAATAAACGGAATGAAAAGCCGTCTTAAAAGTCCTATAAGCATAAAAGAAAAAATGGAAAGAAGAGATATTCCGTTTACTCTTGAAAATGCTGAGGAAAACTTAAATGACATTGCGGGAATACGGGTAATTTGCTCATTTCCTGATGATGTTTATATGCTTTCAGAAGCCCTTTTAAAGCAAGACGATATAACCTTGGTTGAAAAAAAGGACTATATTAAAAATCCAAAGCCCAATGGCTACAGAAGTCTTCATTTAATTGTGAGCGTTCCGATTTTTCTGGAAAAAGAAAAAAGGTCTATGAAGGTTGAAATTCAGCTGAGAACTATTGCTATGGACTTCTGGGCAAGTCTTGAGCATCAGATGCGTTATAAAAAGGATTTTGAATTCACAGATGAAATGGCAAAGGAGCTTTTAGACTGTGCTAATCTTTCGGCAGAGCTTGACAAAAGAATGAACAATCTTCGGGAAAAAACAATAAAAGATTAAAATAAAAAAGCACTTCAAAAAGAAGTGCTTTTTTTTGGAAAATCAGAACCATAGAGATATTTTGGTTTTAATGAAATATCAACTTCGTTGATATGAAATAATCCTACCGGATTGTGAAATATTTTTCTTTCAGAAAAATGTGAAATAAAATTTGCCTTTTCATATGCCGCATAGCATATTTCATACGCATAGCGTATTTCATAGCAAAGCTATTTCACTTGCTGCAGGCAAATTTCATTGAAAAAACGACTTGTCGAAACAAGTCGTTTTTTCTGGTGCCGGTGATCGGGGTCGAACCGATACGGTATTGCTACCACAGGATTTTGAGTCCAGCGCGTCTGCCAATTCCACCACACCGGCAAATGTGTGCAAATAATATTCTAACACACTTGTTCTTATTTTGCAAGTCTTTTTTTAAATATTATGAAATAAGTCCCCTTGGCAAAAGTTATTTTCCTCCATATATTTGTCAATTCCGCCAAGGACGTTGATTTTATCAACGCTCCATTTTGGGGCGATAAGGTTTTCTTTCTTGCCATCTCCTGTTATTCTTTCAATAACACATTCTTTAGGAAGATAACGAAGCTGATTGCAAACCGTTTCAATATAATCCTCATAAGTCATAGGGTAAATTAAGCCATTTTCAAGCTCCTCTTCCATTTTTGTTCCCCTCATAATGTGAAGAAGATGGATTTTAACTGCGTCAGGAGAGAGTTTCCCCAAAACTTTGGCGGTTTTAATCATATCTTCCTTTGTTTCGTCATAAAGACCGTTTATAATATGAACGCAGATTCTTATATTTGCCTCTTTAAGACGGGTAAAGGATTCTAAAAAGGCATCAAAAGTATGCCCTCTGTTGCACTTTTTTGCAGTTTTATCCGAAACTGTCTGAAGACCAAGCTCAATTGATAAATCTGTCCTTTTTGAAAGCTCCTTTAAATAAGCAATCTTTTCGTCCTCCAGGCAATCGCATCGCGTGGCGATGCTTAAGCCTAAAACATCAGGGAAAGAGAGAGCCTCCTCGTATCTTTCCTTTATAATTTCCAGTGGGGCATAGGTGTTAGAGTGAGCCTGAAAATATGCAATTAAAGGCACTTCGCCGTATTTTTTGAAAATACGCTCTTTTTCCTTTTCTAATTGGGCGGTTATACTTCCCTTTTCGGTAAACTCAGATGCCCCGCTTGTACAATAAGTGCAGCCACCAAAACCACATTTTCCATCAATATTAGGGCAAGAAAAGCCACCATCTAAAGATGCCCTCATAACTCTTTTTCCGTATTTATTTTTAAGGTAATAATTCAGGGTGTGATAGCGTTTATTATCGCTTGAATATATAAAAGGGCTATTATACATTTTTCTGACTGTCAAGATAGGATTGGAGAATAAAGGCTGCCGCTATTTTATCCACGCTGTCCTTTCTCTTTTGCCCTCTGACATTAGTTTCGTTCATCAGGTTATGGGCAGAAACGGTTGTAAGTCTTTCGTCCCATAAAATTACGGGAATATCTATTAAGGCTTGAATTTCGTTTGAGAGCTTTTTGGATTTTTTCCCTCTGTCGCCAATAGTTCCGTTCATATTTTTAGGAAAACCAAGAACAATTTTTGTGACATTAAATTTATTTGCTAACTCCACTGCACGGCTCGCCACTTTTTTCATATTTTTTTCCTTAAAGGTTTCAACAGTTGAAGCGGTAAGCTCTAAAGAATCGCTTATGGCAAAGCCTGTCCGGCTGTCCCCGAAATCTATCCCTAAAATCATTTTATATCCCCCTGAAAATTCATTTTTTATAATTTTAGCACAAAAATATATATTATGCAAGATGTTGATAAATTTAATGATAATAATGTGGATAAAGGCGTTTTTTCTTTAAAAATGGGGGCAAAAGCTGTGGATAAGTATGTGGAAAGTGGGAATTGTTACCCATTTGTAAGTTCTATGTGGCAGCTTTGTAAAATATGATAGGCTCTTTGTGTTGCTTTTTAAAAAAAGTTGTGGTAATATTAAGAGGATGAAAAATCAAAAAGGACGTGACGGAAAATGTCTAAACGAAATATTGATATTTTAAGTGGCTCTATATTTAAAAATATGCTCCTTTTTGCATTTCCTATTATGCTTACGGGGCTTTTGCAGCTTTTATATAATGCCGCAGATATTGTTGTTGTAGGGAGATATGCAGGAGAAAATTCTCTTGCTGCAGTAGGGGCTACTTCTTCGATTACAAACTTGCTTATAAACCTTTTCGTTGGACTGTCAGTGGGAACGAATGTATGTGTTGCTCAATTTAAAGGGCAAGGAACCGCAAACAGCTGTATACAGGTTAAAAAATGTGTTCATACATCCATTGTTATAGCCTTTATAGGTGGAATTTTTTTAACTATTGTCGGGGCATCTTTATCCTATGTTCTTCTTGATGCAATGGGAACACCTGAAAAAATTATAGGAGAAGCCTCCCTTTATATGAATATAATATTTTTTGGTATGCCTGCATCTTTAGTTTATAACTTCGGGGCAGCAATCCTAAGAGCGTCGGGAGACACCAAAACGCCTCTTATTTATGCGTCAATTAGTGGGATTGTTAACGTCCTTCTTAATTTGTTTTTTGTTATTGTGTTTAAAATGGGGGCAGAGGGTGTTGGTCTTGCAACCATAATTGCACAATATTTATCCGCATATTTAACAATAAGATATTTAATGAAACAGGATTCAGACATTAAGCTTTATTTAAAGGAGCTTAAAGTTGATATGGGAATGCTTAAAAAAATTTCAAGAATAGGTGTTCCGTCAGGAATTAACGGTATGCTTTTTTCCGTGTCGAATGTTATTATTCAATCCTCTATAAACGGGTTTGGTGCAGCAGCTATCGCGGGGAACAGTGCAGCAAGTAGTATAGAGGGGTTTGCATACATAGTTATGAACGCTTTTAATCCGACTCTTTCCACATTTGTGGGGCAAAATTACGGAGCAGGAAATATGAAGAGAATGAGGAAAACCATCTATATGGGTTGCGGACAGGTTGCAGTATTAGGGGCAACAATAAGCTTATTGATTCTTGCCTTTTCTAAGCCTCTTTTAAATGTTTATGTTCCGGATAAAGAAGTTGTTATGATGTACGGAAAGCAAAGGCTGGAAATTATCCTTTCGACCTATTTTATATGCGGAATTATGGATGCCATAGTTGGTGCACTCAGAGGAATGGGCTCTTCAATTATTCCGACTCTTGCATCAGTTATTGGGATTTGCGGAGTGCGTCTGGGTTGGATCTACACAGTTTTTGCTCAGCACAAAACCCCTGAGGTGTTATATTATTCGTATCCTATCTCCTGGCTTGTGACAACTATTGCATTGATTGTATTTGTTATTTTTGTGGAAAGAAGGACAGAAAGAATCTTTGCTGAAGAATAAAACATTGACAGAATCTTGACAGATCCCGAAAAATTTTATATTATAGTATTATAGTTTTTTGTAAGGAGTTTTTTATGAAAAGAAAAGTTTCGGATTCGGTTATTAACCGACTTCCAAGATACTATCGTTATTTAGGGGAGCTTATTTCCTCCGGCTGCAATAGAATTTCCTCTAAAGCACTCAGCGAAAAGATGAACATAACAGCATCGCAAATCCGTCAGGATTTAAACTGCTTTGGCGGATTTGGTCAGCAGGGCTATGGCTATAATGTAAATAATCTTTACGATGAAATAGGCAAAATATTAGGGATTGACAAAAAGAAAACCGCAGTTTTAGTTGGCGTGGGGAATATGGGCAGAGCGTTAGTTCTTCACACAAACTTTGAAAAGCGTGGCTTTTCTCTTAAAGGAATTTTTGATACGGATAAAGAAAAAATCGGCACAAAGGTCGGCGAATATGAAATATTAGACTATGGGAAAATCGAGGATTTTATTAAAGAAAATAAAATCGAAATGGCTATTCTTGCAGTAAGCAAAGCTACAGTTAATGATGTTGCAAACGACCTTGCAAATATGGGAATTAAAGGATTTTTAAATTTTTCCTATGCGGAGATTTCTACCTTAGAGAATGTTGCTGTTGAAAATATTCATTTAAGCGACAGTTTAATGAGGTTATCCTATAAAATGGCCGAAAAAGAGGAAATTTAGCCGCAAGAAAAAAGGATATCCTTTTAAGAAAAATTAAAAATGGCAAAAAAAGAGGATTTTTACCCTTTGTGTCGAAATACATAAAGGAGAAATCCTTTTTTATGTTTAATAGGAAATTTATATATTAGGAGAGGTAAAAATGGACGAGAGAAATCAGGACAATTTATTTGATTTATCCAAATTAAACATTGTTCCCGTTGATTTGGAAAAGGAAATGAGAACTGCTTATATCGACTATTCAATGTCGGTTATAGCTGGCCGTGCACTTCCTGATGTCAGGGACGGCTTAAAGCCTGTTCATCGCCGTATCTTATACGCAATGTACGAGGACGGGCTATACCCTACAAAAGAATACAGAAAGAGTGCAACTACCGTTGGTAACGTGCTTGGTAGATACCATCCGCACGGCGACGCATCTGTTTACGATGCAATGGTCCGTATGGCACAGACCTTTTCAATGAGATACCCAACCGTTGACGGTCAGGGTAACTTTGGCTCGATTGACGGCGACCCTGCAGCGGCATATCGATATACTGAGGCGAGAATGTCAAAAATCGCTATGCATCTTCTTTCCAATATTGAAAAGGACACAGTTAATTTTGTTCCTAACTTTGATGAAAGATTAAAAGAGCCTGAAGTTCTTCCGTCACGCTTTCCAAACCTTTTGGTTAACGGCTCAAACGGTATTGCTGTTGGTATGGCAACAAATATTCCGCCGCACAACTTAACAGAGGTTATAAACGGAATTATTGCAGTTATTGATAATCCTGAAATCACTATTGACGAACTTATGGAGCACATTAAAGGCCCAGATTTTCCAACAGGCGGAATGATTATGGGTGTTAATTCTATCCGCGAGGCTTACAGAACAGGTAGAGCAAAGCTTAAGGTTCGTGCAAGGGCTGAAATCGAAACCACGAAAACGGGGCAGGAGAGAATTGTTATAACCGAAATTCCATATATGGTTAACAAGGCTCGTCTTATTGAAAGAATTGCCGAGCTTGTTCACGATAAGAGAATAGAGGGAATTTCTGACCTTCGCGATGAGTCCGACCGTGACGGGCTTCGGGTTGTTATTGAAATTAAGGCATCGGCAAATGCTACAATTGTTTTAAATCAGCTTTATAAGTATACTGAAATGGAGTCAACCTTTGGGGTTATTCTTTTAGCGTTAGTTAATAAAATTGAGCCGAAGATTTTAAATCTTAGGCAGATTTTGGACGAGTATATCGCATTCCAAAAAGATGTTATTGTTCGCAGAACAAAGTTTGACAAGGCGAAGGCTGAGGCAAGAGCCCATATTTTAGAGGGTCTTCGCATTGCTCTTGATAACATTGACGAGATTATCGCAATAATCAGAAGCAGTTATAATGACGCTCAGCAAAAGCTTATGGACAGATTTGAATTAAGCGAAATTCAGTCTCAGGCAATTCTTGATATGCGTCTTGCAAGATTACAGGGCTTAGAAAGAGAGAAAATCGATAATGAATATGCTGAGCTTATGGCACTTATCAAAGACTTAACAGATATTCTTGCAAATGAGCACAGGGTTTACGAAATTATCAAGACAGAAATTGCGGAAATCCGCGACAAGTTCGGGGATGAGAGAAAGACCTCTATTGAGCCTGCTCTTGACGATATTGACATTGAAGACCTTATTGAAGAAGAGGACAATGTTATCACAATGACTCACGAGGGTTATATCAAGCGTCTTGCGGCTGATACTTATAAGAGCCAAAGACGAGGCGGCCGAGGCATAATCGGTATGCAGACCAAGGAAGAAGACTTTGTTGAAAAGATGTTTGTTTCCTCAACTCACGCCCACATTCTTTTCTTCACTAATACAGGAAGAATGTATAGAATCAAGGCATATGAAATTCCTGAATGCGGTCGAACTGCAAAGGGCACACCGATTGTTAACCTTATTCCACTGGAGAGCGGAGAAAAAATCTCTGCAACAATCCCTGTCCGTGAGTATGAAGAGGGCAAATATTTAATTATGGCAACCCGCCAGGGCGTTATTAAGAAGACAGACCTTATGGAATACGAAAACGCTCCAAAAGCTGGTAAAATTGCAATTAAGCTTGACGAGGGCGACCAGCTTATCAAGGTTGAAATGACAGACGGAACAGCTGACATCTTCCTTGGAACATACCTTGGTAAGATGATAAGATTTAACGAATCCGACGCAAGACCTATGGGCAGAGTTTCCCGCGGTGTTCGAGGCATTAACCTTGAAGAAGGGGACTATGTTGTTGGTATGAGCGTTAACCGTGAGGGAGGAAAAGTTCTTGTTATCTCCGAAAACGGTTTCGGAAAGAGAACGGAAATGGACGAATATAAGGTACAGAGCCGTGGCGGTAAAGGAACAACCACATATAAAATCAGTGAGCAGACAGGCAATGTTTCAGGCTTCAGCGTTGTTACCGAAAATGACGATATTATTTTAATCACCTCCGAGGGTATTGTTATCCGCATGGGAAGTGAAGAAATAAGCACCTTCGGAAGAGTTACAAAGGGCGTCCGACTTATGAGACTTGGCGAGGGCGTTAAGATTGTTTCAGGCTCCGAGATTGCAAAGGAACAGGACGCAGATGTTGAAGCTGAGGGAGAAGAAAACGCTCCTGCGGAAACCGAAGAATAAGGCGGTGGAAAGATGAGCAAAGCAGATGAAATTTTTAAATCAATGTGTCAGGATATAATCGAAAACGGCTTTTCCGATGAGGGGCAAGATGTCCGCCCCCGTTGGGAGGACGGGACCCCTGCACACACAATTAAAAAGTTCGGCGTTGTTAACAGATATGACCTGAGTGAGGAATTTCCAATTTTAACACTAAGACCGACTTATCTTAAAAGTGCAATCGATGAGCTACTCTGGATATGGCAGAAAAAGTCCAACAATGTTAATGATTTAAACAGTCATATATGGGACAGCTGGGCGGATGAAAATGGCTCAATCGGTAAGGCTTACGGCTATCAGATGAGCGTTAAGCATAAGTATAAAGAGGGCGAGTTCGACCAGGTCGACAGGGTTTTATATGACCTTAAGCATAACCCATACAGCCGAAGAATTATGACAAATATTTATGTTCATTCCGATTTATCCGAAATGAATTTATACCCCTGTGCATATAGTATGACCTTTAATGTAACAGGAAATAAGCTTAACGGAATTTTAAACCAGAGGTCTCAGGATATTTTGGCAGCGAACAACTGGAATGTTTGCCAGTATGCAATTCTTTTAATTATGATGGCTCAGGTAAGCGGTTTTGAGGCAGGTGAGCTTGTCCACGTTATAGCGGACGCTCATATTTACGACAGGCATATCCCCGTTATAAAGGAAATGATAAACAGACCAACATTTCCAGCACCAAAGCTTATCGTAAACCCTGACATTAAGAATTTTTATGATTTTACTCCTGATGATTTTGTTTTGGAAAATTATCAGAAAAACGAACAGATTAAAAACATTCCCGTTGCCATTTAGGAGGAAAAATATATGAATATGATAGTTGCTGCAGACAAGCAGTGGGGAATTGGCAAAAACGGCGATCTTTTAGATAACATCCCTGAGGATATGAAATTTTTCCGTGAAAAAACTATGGGGAAAGTGGTTATTATGGGTGGAGTGACATTCCTCTCTCTTCCAAATAAGCAGCCCCTTAAAAACAGAACAAATATAATTCTCTCCGATGACGGATCGGTAACCCATCCTGATGCAATTTGCTTTAAAGATTTAGATGAGGCAGTTAATTTTGCCAAAGAGAATTATAAGGATGAAGACATTTTCTTTATCGGCGGAGCAAGTATTTATAATCAATGTATAAAATACATCGATACGGCGTATATAACCATTATAGACAAGGTTTATGACGCCGACAGGTTTATCCCGAATTTCAATGAACTTCCCGACTGGCGTATTGCCGAGGAGGAAATGGTTAAAACTGAAAAAGGGATATATATCACCTTTACAAAGTATGTTAAAAACTAATCTTATGCCCTGCAAAATGCAGGGCATTTAGCTAAAGGGAAAGGAGCGGAGAAAATGAAAATTGTTATAACAGATTGCCAGACAATAACACAAGGCGACCTTGATTTATCTCCTTTTGACGCCCTTGGAGAAGTGGTTAAATATAACCTCACTCCAAAGGACAAAATTCACGAGCGTATTTTAGATGCTGACGCGGTCCTTTGTAACAAAACCGTTCTTAATGAGAGCAATTTAAAGGGAACAAAGGTTAAATACATAGGTCTTTTTGCAACGGGATATAATAATATTGACACGGACTACTGCAAAGAAAACGGCATAACCGTTTGTAACGCAGGTTCATATTCAACCGAGGCGGTTGCTCAGCATACCTTTGCTTTTATTTTGAATTATTATAACAGAGTTTCGGAATATACGGACTTTGTCAAAGAGGGTGGCTGGAAAAAGAGCGAGACCTTTTCTCCTTTCGTTTTTCCACTTTCAGAGCTTAAAGGCAAAACCATAGGAATAGTTGGTTTCGGGAAAATCGGCCAGGAGGTCAGTAAAATCGCAAAGGCGTTTTCTATGAATGTTCTGGTATTTTCGAGAACAAAGCGAGAAATAGAGGGCGTCACTTTTGTAAATTTTGATGAGCTTATAAAAAACAGTCACATTGTAACTGTTCACTGCCCGCTAAATCGTGACTCTGAACATATGTTTAATCTTGAAACCTTTAAAAAGTTCCGCTCTGATGCCATTTTTATAAACACTGCCCGTGGCGGAGTTATGGTTGAAGAAGATTTAATAAAAGCCTTAAATGATGGGCTTATAGCAGGGGCAGGGATTGATGTTTTGGAAGAAGAGCCTATGAATATAAATTCAATTCTCCCCGAGGCAAAAAATATTATGATAACCCCGCATATTGCCTGGGCACCAATGGAAACGAGAAACAGAGTGGTTAAGGTTGCAAGTGGAAATCTTAAAAATTTCCTTGAGGGACACCCCACCAATGTAGTGAATTTATAGGAGGAAAGAAAATGGTAGATAATAACGCTTTATTTAAGATTTCTTACGGGCTTTTTGTCCTGACCGCTAAAGACGGAGAAAAGGACAACGGATGCATAATAAACACGGCTCAGCAGGTAACAAATTCTCCAAACCGCATAAGCGTTGCGGTTAATAAGGCGAATTTTACTCACGATATGATAGTTAAAACCAAAAAGTTTAATGTTTGCACCTTAACAGAGGGAACTCCATTTGAGGTTTTCAAGCATTTTGGTTTTCAAAGCGGAAGAAATACTGAAAAGTTCGCAGGCGAGCCTCTTCGGACGGAAAATGGCATAGCCTATATCGGCGGGGTTTCAAATGCGGTGATCTCAGGTGAGGTTGAGCAGATAATTGATGTAGGCACTCATTCGATTTTTATTGCAAAGGTAACTGAGGCAAAGATTTTAAGCGATGAAAAATCCGTAACCTATGACTATTATTTTGCAAATATCAAGCCGAAGCCTGAGAGTGAAAAGAAAAAAGGATATGTTTGCAAAATCTGCGGATATATCTATGAGGGTGAGCCTCTTCCTGAGGATTTTATCTGTCCTTTATGCAAACACGGTGCAGAAGATTTTGAAAAACTTTAAAAAATTTTTAAACCCCGTTTTCCCTATGGGAGCGGGGTTTTTCTATGTTTTAGTTCCTTGGAAAATACAAAAAGCGGGCAAAAAATTTGACAAAGGGGCGAAAATATTGTATAATATACAAGGTTGAAATATTTTAAAAAGGAGATGAATTTTCGGCAGGACGATTTAAGAATTTTCGGAGGTTATAATGAAGAAAAGAATATTAAGTATTTTTATTATATTAATTTTAATTTTATCAATGGGTGCAAACTTTGCGGTTAGTGCCGCAGGGTATTACGGAACAACAACTGCTTCTTTATTAAATGTAAGAGAATCAAACAGCACGGCATCAGGAATTTTAACACAGCTTCCTTTCGGAACAAATGTGTCGGTTAACTGGACGCAGCCGGGCTGGGCAAATATAACTACATATGATGGGCTAAGCGGATATGTTTCATTGGATTACATAAAGATTGTTGAGGGAACACTTCCAGCCAGAGATGCCAGTGTTTTAACAAAGGGACAAGCAGTCCTCGAAATTGCAAAGCAGTATCTCGGTCTTCCATACCGTTACGGCGGAAACACCCCGCAGACAGGTTTTGACTGCAGTGGATTTACCAAATATGTTTACGCGCAGCTTGGCGTTAACTTAAACCGTGTTGCGGCAGACCAGATGTCAAACGGAATCTGGGTTGACCCGTCCAATCTTCAGGTTGGGGATATTATCGGTTTTTATAATTCCGCAGGGTATATAAGCCACGTTGGAATTTATGCAGGAGGCGGAATGATGATTCACTCTCCGCAGACCGGCGATGTTATCAAATATGAAAGCGTTGTTTCAGGGAACTATGGTGCCAGAGGCAAACATTGCAGAAGAATTTTCTATTAAATAAAAGCGGCTACAAGGCCGCTTTTTTTGGAGGAAGAAATGGAAATTAGAGATTTTGACAAACAGATTGCGTCAAATGAACTGAAAAATGTCTATTTTCTTTATGGGGATGAGCAGTTTTTGCTTGAAAGTAAGCTTAAAACCATTAAGAAAAAACTTGTTGACCCATCTTTTGCTGATTTTAACTTTGCCTTATACAGTGGAAAGGATAACGACATAAGCGATATACTGGAAAACGCTGTATCCTATCCCGTTATGGCAGACAGAAAGCTTATAGTCCTTAAAAACACAGGCTTTTTAAACAATGCAAAGTCAAGAGAATATAAGGAAATCAAGAGCTTTTGTGCCGATATTCCAAAGCACTTGTGCCTGATTATAGCGGAGAGCGATTTTGAGAAGAAAAAAGAAAGTAATATAAAATTTATTGAGGAGCTTGGCGGAATTATCCGCTTTGATTTTATGCCTCAAGTTCAGATTGAAAAATGGCTTGAAAAGCTATTTGAAAAGGCAGAAAAAAGCATATATCCCAAAGAGGTAACGGCAATAGTTAAACGCTGTGGGGGAAGTCTTGGAAATATCCATCAGGAATATTTAAAGCTCATCTCTTATATGGGAGAGCGAACAAAGGTTACGGCAGAAGATGTTGAGGCGGTTGTTTTAAAGTCTTTGGACGTGGCGATTTTTGACCTTATCGACCATATTATAAATCACGAACCAGATAAAGCGATGGAGGCGTATCGTGAGCTTTTGGAGCATAAAACTGAGCCGATTAGCATAATCAGTTCAATTTCCTCCAAGCTTTCGGACCTTTTGGCAGCAAAAATGCTCTCATCAGAGGGAGCTTTACCAATGGAAATGGGGAAATATTTAGAGTGTCTTCCTCAGGAATGGCTTATTAAGAAAACAATTTCCCAAAGCAAGAGGTTTGGGGAAAAATATTTAAGGAGAATGGTTAAAAAGTCCCTGGAATATGACCTAAAGGCAAAAACAGGACTTATGGATAAGGAAATTGCACTTCAGCTTTTAATTGCAGACTTGGTAAAATAAAAGCGTATCCGTTCGGCGGTGTTCCTTAGGGATTAACCGCCCAAAAAGCACAATTTTGGCAGATAACCGCGTCAAAAATTCTCACAATCCGTCAAGGATTCTTCGAATTTTTTCCTTGTTCTATACTCAAAATTGAGGTTTTTGTGGTGCAGAGCAGTTTTGGGTTAGGAATTTTTCGTCTCAGAGAAGTCATAAAAAATGCAGGCATACTGGCGTATGTCTGCATTTTTTTGCGCACTATCAGCGGAAAATAACAAGCCAAAACCGATTCCTCCCTAAGGAGCACCGCCGTTGGATACGCTTTTTTATTTTTAAACTTCAACTATTTCTTCCTCCTCTTGGGGCGGTTGCTCTTCCCCTTCCATTTCCTCTATGGATGGAGGGGCCGAAACCGATGCAGAAAACTCTATAAGATTTTCAATTGGAGTATCTTTATCTGCAGGGTTTACCAAAACAGTATTTGGGGTTGCGTGATAAACACTTTTTGTAAGTCTTTGAGATGACACCTGCTTGTTATTTTGATAAACCGTCCGAGTTGAGGAAACGGCGTAGCCTTTTTCGCCCTTTGTGGTCTTTTTATAGCCAACAGGCACAGTTTCGTCTGTTTCAATCTCATTTTTAGGCTCATAAACTGCAGTTGTTGTGTTATTTATAACAACCCTTTGCCCTTTTACAGGCGTTCCTATAATTTCACAGGTAATACTTCCGCCTTTTATGGTTGCGGAAATTTTAATGGGATGCTCTGTGTTGTTTTTAAACACAAAATCTATTGCACCCTCGGCAATTGTGGCATCCTGCCCGGGAGGCATATAGCTAACGGGGAGAGAGTGGGAAACTCTTTCCACAATTTCAAGATTAGCGTATAAAACCGCCGAATATAGTGTTGAAGAGGTTTGGCAAACGCCACCGCCTATTCCTTGCTCAACTTTATTATTTATATAAACCCCCGCTACCTTAAAGCCGTTTTCCGTTGTTCTCGGTCCAACGGCCTTGTCGTAGGAAAAGCTCTCCCCCGGGAGCAAAACAGTATTATCAATTCTTGATGCAGACAGGGCAACATTTGCACTTCGGGAATAGTTGCTGGCTGTAAAATAACTGGTCCAGCTTCCCATCACTCCTTTAAAAAGAGCTTCTTCAAGGTCTTCTTTTGTGACCTTTGGTAAAATAACCTCAGCAGGAAGAGTGATGGTTTCTTCCTTTGACAAAAGAGCTTTTTTAAGGGACTCTTTATCAATAGTAACCTGAGGCTTATCAGGGATAATTATAACCTCGCCCTCATCATTTTTTGCATAGTATGCATCAGTTGGGGGAGCGGATAATTCCTCAAACAAAGAGTCTGCCTCAAAAGGCTTATTTTCGGTTGCAGAAAATGTAAGCTCAATGGCACTTTTTGGATTTTTGAGATAGCTCCCCAGATTTTCTTCAAGAACAGCTTTGTTTACCTTAATTCCGCTGTGCCCGTTATTTATAATAAGTTTGCCGTTTTTCGCTTCATAACTTGCATCAGTGGGTTCTTTTTCATAATCCTTTGCAAAATCAGAAATTAAGGAGTCAAGCTCTTTTTTATTATATACGACGCCTGTATTTATTTCACTTTTATTAAAAATACTACTGCTAAAAGCGGTAGCGTTTGCAAAAAATCCCCGTTCTTTTCGTTTGCCAAAAACCATTTTTGCAGTCTTTTCTGCATCAAAGGCAATATCAAGCTCAGAAGAGGGAATTGAAACAGTTTCTCCCTTTGCAGAAAAGCTTATGTTTTCAGGAAGGGTATATGAAGAGGAAATTTCCTCACATTTTTCTATAAGTTCATCATAGGAAAGCCCGCTTACCAAAACCCCGTCAACATAAGTGTTGGGATAGGTTTTATCATAATTCCCTGCATAGGCAAAAAAGCCTGCAACACATAAAAATATTGCAGAAAAAATAATGACCGCCATAAGCTTTTTCTTATTTATAACAGGTGAGCTGTTTTGATTAGCAGATGGAGCTTCACTCATATTTAAAAACCATCCTCCCTAAATTCTATTATATATATTATACACCAAACGTAGGAAAAATCAATAGAAAAAGCGAATTATATTTAATTTTCATATAGGACAAGAAGTCCCGATATAATTTTATATGAAGTGAATTTATCGGGGTGTGGTTTAATGGCGGGGAAAAGAAATATTGCTTTAAAAATGATTATGCTTACACTTTCAGGGGTAATTGCAAAAACTATTGACTTTTCCTTCAGAAGCTACTATGCCTCAAGGCTTGGCCAGGAGGGAATGGGCATTTTTTCGTTAGTAATGAGTGCCTATGGGATAATTTTAAGCCTATCCTCAGCAGGAATGGGTGCAGCAGTTTCAAGGCTTGTTGCAATAAATCGGGACAAGGAAAAAGGAACAGAAGAAAAAATTTTAAAAACCGCTGTAACAATGGTTTTGTCCTATGGTTTAATATGCACTCTTCTGGTCTTTATTTTTGCGGATAAAATAGCCCTTTCCTATCTTCACGACACAAGATGCACAGTAGGGCTTTTGTGTATTACCCCTGCTTCAATTTTTATGGGGGTTTCCTATTGTATAAAGGGATATTTTTATGGGAAAGGGAAGGTTTTTATCCCTGCATCATCAGAGTTTGTTGAGCAGGGCATAAAGCTTTTAGCAATAAGCTTTTTCCTTAGCAAAGGACTTTTAATGGGGGCGGAATATGGCTCTGCCGGAGTGCTTTTTGGATTAACGGTTGGAGAGGGGGCATCCTGCGTTTATCTATGTATTTGGGCATACATAAAAAGGGGAAAAACCATCTGTGAGGAAAGCAAGATACTCCCGATTTTAAGGCTTTCTCTTCCAATGACGGTATCGGCAGTGGGAGGCTCTTTTCTTCGGATGACAGAGGATATATGGATTGTTCGGGGGTTCAGAAAATTTGGAATGGATATAGACAGTGCCCTTGGAACTTACGGCTTAATCCACGGAATGGCAATGCCTCTTTTAGTGTTTCCGCTGACGCTTATTTCTTCATTTACGGCATTTTTAATCCCCGAAATCGGACGGGCAGAAAAAAACGGCAACCTTTGTGAAATGGTGAAAAAGGTATTTAAGGTTGCCCTTATTTGCGGAGGAATGGTTTTTTGCATATTTTTCCTTTTTGCCGAGGAAATTTCAACAATGGTTTACGGCTCATCTTCAGCATCGGTATATATTAAACCTCTTTCCGTTCTTTGTCCGGTTATGATTATTGATTCTCTGTCAACTTCTTTGTTAAGCGGGCTTGGAGAACAAATGAAACTGCTTAAGTATAATATTTTAGACTCAGCCCTTCGTCTTAGTATGGTCTATTTTGCCCTTCCTCATTTTGGGAATGGAGCAATCCTTACAATGATTTTTTTAAGCAATATTTTAACCTGCACTTTAACAATGAGGAGGGTTTTAAAAAGGGCAAAGCTAACCTTTGGGATAAAAAAAGGCATCCCCAAAATCAGGATGCCAAAAATTATTTATTTAAAGAACAACTCCGAATAAAGGAGCAATATTACTTGCAATTAAGAAATACAAAAGAACCGAGCAAGTATCTGTGATGGTGGTAACTAAAGGACCTGCCATTAAAGCAGGGTCAAGCCGGAGAAGCTTTGCCCCCATAGGAAGAAGACATCCCAATACCTTTGCGATTAAAACTGTTGCCATAAGGGTAACGCCTAAAACAACAGAAAGGTATATATCGTGGTCGTAGGTAAAGTAAACACGGATACCATTAACAACGGCAAGAACAATTCCGCAAAGGAGAGCAACCATAGCTTCCTTTAAAAGTACACGGAAAAAGTCACTAAGGCGGATTTCGTCAAGAGAAAGACTGCGGATAACCATTGTTGCACTCTGAGAGCCACTGTTTCCTCCCGTTCCCATAATCATCGGAATAAAGGCAACAAGGAGAGGCATAACCTTAAATGCAGATTCATAGTGGCTTATGATTGCTCCTGTAACCGTAGCGGAAAGCATAAGGAAAAGGAGCCACACGATTCGGTTTTTTGCGTGTTTAAATGCAGAGGTTTTAAGATATTCTCCCTCACTTGGCATAATAGCCGCCATTTTTTCAAAGTCCTCAGTGATTTCTTCCTGGATTACATCAAGAGCGTCATCGACGGTTATAATACCAACAAGTCGGTTTTCCTTATCCACAACGGGGAGTGCCAAAAAGTCATACTTATCAAACATTTTGGCAACGACTTCTTTATCCTCATAGGTATCAACACAGATAATATTGGTTTCCATAAGGTCCTCAATTATTGCATCGGCAGGAGACAAAAGAAGCTTTTTAACTGTTATAACGCCAAGCAGATGGCGATTATTGTCTTTAACATAGCAGGTGTAGATTGTTTCCTTATCAAGCCCTGTTTTTCTGATTTTGTCAAAGGCTTCGGAAACTGTCATATTTTTTCTTAAATCCACATACTCAATGGTCATCATAGACCCTGCACTGTCGTCAGGATATTTTAAAATTTCGTTGATTTGGTGACGGGTTTCTGCAGGAGTGTGGGAGAGAATTCTCTTTACAATATTTGCGGGCATCTCCTCGATTAAATCAACCGTATCGTCAACATACATTTCATCAAGGACGGCACGAAGCTCACGGCTGGAAAATACAGAGATAAGATGCTCCTGCCCGTCAGAGTCCATACAGGCAAAAACCTCTGCTGCAAGTTCTTTAGGCAAAAGCCTGAAAATTTTAGGAAGGTCGTCCTCGGAAAGCTCGTCAAAAACAGATGCAATATCAATAGGCATCATTTCAAGCAGAATTTCTCGAAGCTTAGGGAATTTTCGTTCCTGTAAAAGTTCTTCGATTATGTCTTTGATGTTTTCGTTTTCCATATTTTCCGCACTTCCTTTCTAAAATATTAATAATAATATAATACTCCAAAAACCTTTGTTTGTCAAGAGTTCTCGGCTCTTGACAATGGTTTTTGCCTATGATAAAATTAAATCAAAATAAAGGAGATGAAAAATTTTGAAAATATATAATGATATAACAGAGCTTATCGGGAAAACCCCTCTTATGCGTCTTTCAAATTTCGGAAAAGGCCTTGGGGCAACAATCTTAGGAAAGCTTGAATATTTTAACCCTGCAGGAAGTGTTAAAGACAGGGTGGGCCTCTCTATGATAGATGACGCCGAAGAAAAAGGGCTTTTAAAAAAAGGCTCGGTTATAATAGAGCCAACAAGCGGAAACACGGGAATTGGTCTTAGTGCTGTTGCTTGTGCAAGAGGCTACAAAGTGATACTCACAATGCCCGATACTATGAGCATAGAGAGGAGAAATCTTCTTAAGGCATATGGGGCGGAAATTATTTTAACAGACGGGAAAAAAGGTATGGCAGGTGCGGTTGAAAAGGCCCTTGAGCTTTCAAAAGAAATAGAGGGAAGCTTTATCCCCGGTCAGTTTGAAAATCCCGCCAACCCCAAAATTCATAAAGAAACAACGGGAAGAGAAATCTGGGAGGATACAGACGGCAAGGTTGACATTTTCGTTGCAGGTGTGGGCACAGGGGGAACACTTTCAGGAGTCGGGGAATATTTAAAAGAGAAAAACCCAAATATTAAAATTGTTGCCGTTGAGCCGTTTTCATCACCTCTTTTATCAAGCGGGACTGCAGGCCCTCACGGTATTCAAGGGATTGGTGCAAACTTTATTCCAAAGACTCTGAATCAGGATATTTATGATGAGATTATAACGGTCAGAGATGAAGATGCTATGAAAACGGGAAAAGCTCTGGCAAGAGAAGAGGGGATTTTAGTTGGAATTTCCTCGGGTGCGGCAGTATATGCTGCAGCCCAACTTGCCAAAAGGGAAGAAAATAAAGGCAAAACCATTGTTGCTCTTCTTCCCGATACAGGAGAGAGATATTTATCAACAGGAATATATGATTAGGAAAGCGTGAAAAAGGCGTGCATCGCACAAAACAAGGGAAAATAAAAATAAAGCAGCGGAAACAAAATTCATTTTTGAATTTTGTAATTGGATATTGTTTTGTGCTATACTCAAACCTCACCTCTCGCAGTACACCGGTACGGCTTCGGATTCGGTTTGAGCATTCCACATCCTTTTTCCCTGCTTTCGGATATAGCATTAACAAAAAGGAAGTTGCTTTTGCAACTTCCCTTTTCTTTTTATTTGGAGGATTTTCTGTGACGAACAGAAAACTTATCTTTAACATAATCTATGGTGATTTTGTCACCCTCTTTGACTTTTCCCTCAAGCATTTCTTCTGCAATAAGGTCCTCAATTTCAGACTGAATTGCCCGTCTTAAAGGCCTTGCACCGTAAACCTTATCAAAGCCCTTTGAAGAAATAGCGGTTGCAGTTTTGTCCGTAAATTTTGCATCAATTCCGCTGATTAAGAGCCTTTTTCCTAAAGAATCAAGCATTAAAGTTGCGATTTCCTTAATGTTTTCATCGGTCAGCTGATGGAAAACGATAATATCGTCAACTCTGTTTAAAAATTCAGGGCGGAAGGCTTTTTTAACCTCGCTCATAACATCTGACTTGATTTTTCCGTAGTCAAGGTCGGATTTTTTAATATCTCCTGCACTAAAGCCAAGGCTTTTTTGCTCTGTTATAAGCCTTGCCCCAAGGTTTGAGGTCATAATTATAACCGTGTTGCGAAAATCCACCTTTCTTCCCTGGGAGTCTGTTAAAATTCCATCGTCTAAAATTTGAAGCAGGATATTAAAAATGTCGGGGTGTGCTTTTTCAATTTCATCAAACAAAACCACGCTGTATGGCTTTCTTCTCACCTTTTCAGTAAGCTGACCGCCCTCGTCATATCCCACATATCCAGGGGGAGAGCCGACAAGTCTTGAAACTGTGTGCTTTTCCATATACTCTGACATATCAAAGCGGATCAGGGCATCCTCGTCCCCAAACATAGCCTCGGCAAGAGCTTTAGACAGCTCTGTTTTACCAACCCCCGTTGGCCCTAAGAAAATGAATGAGCCGATTGGCCGTTTCGGGTCCTTAAGTCCAACTCTTCCTCGGCGGATTGCCTTGGAAATTGAAACAACCGCCTCGTCCTGACCGATAACCCTTTCGTGGAGCGTTTCTTCAAGCTTTAAAAGCCTTTGCCCTTCACCATCAGAAATGGATTTTACGGGGACACCTGTCCAAAGGGAAACAACCTCGGCAATTTCTTCGGGAGTTACCTTTTTCACTGCAGAATGGCTCTCGCTTTCCCAGGTTTCTCTGGCATTTTTAAGCTTTTCTGAAAGTGCCTTTTCCTTGTCGCGAAGTTTTGCCGCCTTTTCGTATTCCTGCGTGGTTATGGCAGACTCTTTTTCCTTTTTAGTGTTTTCGATTTCTTCTTCTATCTCCTTAAGATTTGGCGGAGCGGTAAGAGTCTTCATTCTTATTTTTGATGCCGCCTCGTCAATTAAATCAATTGCCTTGTCGGGTAAAAATCTGTCGGTAATATAGCGGACACTAAGCTTAACCGCTGCCTCAATCGCCTTATCCGTTATTGTAACCTTGTGGTGAGCTTCGTATTTATCACGAATACCCTTTAAAATTTCAATTGCCTCTTCCTCTGTTGGCTCGTCTAAGGTAATGGGTTGGAAACGACGCTCAAGGGCTGCATCTTTTTCAATATATTTTCTGTATTCGTTTATGGTTGTTGCACCGATTACCTGAATTTCTCCACGGGATAGGGCGGGCTTTAAGATGTTTGCCGCATCAATTGCTCCCTCTGCTGCCCCTGCCCCGACAAGAGTGTGAATTTCGTCAATAAAGAGGATAATATCACCTGATTTTCTGATTTCGTCCATTGCGGCTTTAAGCCTCTCTTCAAACTCGCCTCGGTATTTTGCCCCGGCAACCATTGAGGATAAATCAAGGGTTATAACCTTTTTATCCTTTAAGATTTCGGGAACCTCACCGCTCACGATTTTTTGAGCAAGGCCCTCTGCTACGGCGGTTTTGCCAACTCCCGGCTCACCGATTAAACAAGGGTTATTTTTTGTTCTTCGGGAAAGAATTTGAACAACACGCTCAATAACGCTGTCCCGTCCTATAACAGGGTCAAGCTTTAAATCCCTTGCCGCATCCGTAAGGTTTCTGCCAAACTTTTCAAGAGTCGGTGTTTTGCCCTTTCCCGCTTTTTGAGGTCTTTCCTGAGGCTTGTTTGGAGTGCTGGGAGTCTCTTCGTCACCACCCTCGTTTATGGCTTTCATAACGTCGGTATAAATTTTTTGAATACTTGCTCCGCTGTCATTTATAATGCGAACTGCAAGGCATTCCCCCTCACGAAGAAGGGATATTAAAATATGCTCAGTGCCAATATACTTGTGGCCAAGACGCATAGCCTCAGAGTAGCTTCGCTCTAAAACGGATTTTGTTCTTGGGGTAAAGCCCGTTGTGATTTCATCAATCGGAGAACTGCTTCCTACAAAAACATCAATCTTTTTCTCGATTTTTTCCGGGGTAAGCCCATTTGCCTCGAGTGCCTTTGCGGCAACGCCCTCACCCTCGGAAATAAGCCCCCATAAAATATGCTCAGTTCCTATATAGTTGTGCCCCATTTCTTTTGCACAATCCTCAGAAAGAAGAAGTGCTTCTCTTGCTCTTTGGGTAAGCTTTTGTTCAAACATAGCTTTTTTCCATCCTTTCTTTAAGACTTTGCTAATATTTCCCCAATAACCTCTGCCCTCTTTAAATCACGGTCATTTGAGCTTTCGATATTGTATGCCATAGAGAGAGTTGAGGGGAAAATTGAATACATAATATCACTTAGCTTTTGGTGGTCTGTTTCTTTTATTATACCCAGGTTTACACCCAGCCTAACATCGGAAATAAGGGAAAGTGCCTCCTTTGAGCTTATAATTTTAGAATATTTTAAAATTCCAAAGGAACGCCAAACCTTATCTTCAACCCTGAATTTATCCGCAGAGTAAATTTTTTGCTGCAAGGCTCTTTCCTGGGAAATTATTTCATTTACAATTTCATTAAGCTTTTGTGCCGACTCCTCCTCAGAAATTCCAAGGGTAATCTGATTTGAAATCTGATAAATGTTTCCAAAGCTTCCGCTTCCCTCGCCAAACATTCCTCTGACGGCAATTCCCATCTTAGAAAGGGAACGGGTAAGCCCCTCAATACGCCCCGCTGTTGTAAAGCCGGGAAGATGAGCCATAACTGAAAGCCTAAGCCCTGTTCCAACATTTGTTGGGCAACAGGTGAGGTAGCCAAGCTTTTCGGAAAAAGCATAATCAAGAGTGCTTTCAATAATATCGTCAGCCTCTAAGGCTGATTTTAAACACTCCTCGATTGCCAAGCCCTCATGCAGAGCCTGAATTCTCAGGTGGTCCTCCTCCATAAGCATAATTGAAAGCCTCTCATCATTTGATAAAACAAGACCTCTTAAAATCTTATCGTCGGTCATAACAGGACTTATAAGATGCCTCTCCGCCAGGGCGGTTTTTTCTGTTTTACTCATTTTTGAAAGGTCAAAAAAAGTGGTATTCGGGATTTTTAATGCTCCCTCCTTTAATGTATTTAAAAGAATTTCCTGAGCGGTTTTATCTGCCCTTTTTGGAAAAGGAAAATCTTTAATATTTCGGGCAAGTCTTGCCCTTGTGGATAAAATAACATCGCCCATATTTCCAAAACTTTTATACCACATTATTTTTCTCCCTCCTTAGATAGCTCCTTTATTTTGTCACGAAGAATTGCTGCCTTTTCAAATTCCTGATTTAAAACGGCAGTGTCAAGTTCTGCCTGAAGTTTTTTGATTTTTGCCTGCGTGCTGATTTTTTCTCCGCTCCTTTTCGGGATTTTCCCCTTGTGAGTTGTGTCGCCGTGGATTCTTTGAAGTGGCCTTATAAGGGAGTCAGAAAATGCGTCATAACAATTGCTGCAACCGAGCCGCCCGCTGTTTATAAATTCGGATAAAGTCGTCCTGCAAGTGCTGCAAACGGCAGAGGTTGGCTTTTGAGAAAGTCCAATGGGCGGACTAAAAAATCCACCAAAGAAATCATCAAAGTCATTTTCAAAGGAAAGCTTAAGCTCTCCAAATTCGTTTGCACATTTATCGCATAAATAATACTCTGTTTTTTTGCCGTTAACAATTTTTTGAATATGTGTGTTTGCCTCACGCTGATTGCATTTTTGACATTTCATATTTTTCTTACCTCCTATAAAATATTTACCAAAATATTTTTAAGTATTTTTGCCCGAACAAAGTCCCGTTGCGGGGGATTTATAGCAATTGCTCTGTCGCGGATTGCCGCAATAATTATTTTGCCCTCTCTCTGGGAAATAATATCAAGCTCGTAAAGATTTTGAATAATTGCACTTGCATCTGTTTGTGAAATATAGTCCCCAATAAATGATAAAACCTTTTTAAGATAGTTTTCCTCATCTGTGCAAGTTGCCCTTGTTATTTTAATATAGCCTCCGCCGCCTCGCCTGCTCTCTACAATATATCCTCTCTCAGGAGAAAAGCGTGTCGAAATAACATAGTTAATTTGAGATGGAACGCAGTTAAACCGCATTGCAAGTTCATTTCTTTGAAGCTCAATTGCCCCGTTTTCCTCCTCCATCAGTTCCTTTATAAATTCCTCGATTAAATTGCTTAATTTCATATACATTCACCTTCAAAATTTGACTTTGACTTTCTTTGACCTTAACTTTATTATAGCACCATTTAAAAAATTGTCAATACGTTTTTGGAAAATTATTTAAAAGTCAAAAAATATTGGCAAATTTCTTGACTTGACGGGGGTTTCTTGGTATAATCTAAAATGATGTATTATGCGAAAGCTAAGAATAGAAGTGAAGGTGAATTTCTTATGCAAAAATTAGGATTAAACGAAATTCGTGAAAAATATCTTGCATTTTTTGAAACAAAGGAGCATTTAAGGCTTCCGTCTTTTCCCCTTGTTCCTCAAAACGATGCAAGTTTACTTTTGATTAACGCAGGTATGGCACCCCTTAAGCCATACTTTTTAGGAAAGGAAGTTCCGCCAAAAAGCAGAGTAACAACCTGCCAGAAGTGTATCAGAACTCCCGATATTGAAAGGGTTGGAAAAACTGCAAGACACGGCACATTCTTTGAAATGCTTGGTAACTTCTCTTTTGGGGACTATTTTAAGCACGAGGCAACGAAGTGGGCATGGGAATGGATAACAAAGGTTATGGAAATCCCTGAGGACAGACTTTGGGTAAGCGTTTATGAAGAGGATAAAGAAACTGTTGATATATGGACAAAAGAAGTTGGGGTTAGTCCTGACAGAATAGTTTACCTTGGCAAAGAGGATAACTTCTGGGAAATCGGAACAGGTCCTTGCGGACCTTGTTCTGAAATATATTTTGACCGTGGAGAAGAATTTGGCTGCGGAAGCCCTGACTGTGCTGTTGGATGTGAGTGTGACCGCTTTGTTGAGTTCTGGAACTTAGTGTTTACCCAGTTTGATAAAGACGATAAAGGAAACTATAACCGCCTTGCAAAGCCGAACATTGATACAGGTATGGGCTTAGAGCGAATTGCCTGCATTATGCAGGGGGTAACTTCAATTTTTGAGGTTGACACAATCCGCAAGGTTTTAGACCACGCTATAAAAATTTCAGGAAAAGACTATGGAAAAGACGAGGCAACAGATGTTTCCCTCCGTGTTATAACTGACCATATAAGAAGCACAGTGTTCTTGGTTTCTGACGGCGTTCTTCCGTCAAACGAGGGCAGAGGTTATGTTTTAAGAAGACTTCTTCGCCGTGCTGCAAGACATGGAAGACTTTTGGGAATTGAAGGCTCCTTCCTCTATACCATTGCAAAGACAGTTGTAGAAGAATCAAAGGGCGCTTATCCTGAGCTTATCGAAAAGTTTGATTATATCGAAAAGGTTATCAAGAACGAGGAAGAGCGTTTTGCTGAAACAATCGACCAGGGCCTTGTAATCTTAAACGACTATATCAAAGAGGCAGAAGATAAAACTTTAAGCGGAGAAAAAGCGTTTAAGCTTTATGACACTTATGGATTCCCAATCGACCTTACAAAAGAAATCGCCGAGGAAAAGGGCGTTACTGTTGATGAGGACGGCTTTACTGCTTTTATGAATGAGCAGAAAGAACGCGCAAGAAAAGCAAGAGGCGATATGGAAGACGCCGCTTGGGAAGAAGATATTTTTGCAGGAATTAAAGTTTCCACAGTTTTCGATGGCTACTTAAACGACCAGCTTGATGCAAAAATTCTTGGTATCGGCAAGGATAATGTTTTAGTTGAAATTGCAAACGCAGGGGACGAGGTTACAGTTGTTCTTGACAAAACTGCTTTCTATGCTGAAAGCGG
>JAZROF010000033.1:0-5598 GCA_045648565.1 Clostridia bacterium
ATAGATGAATTTATTCCCGAAATATATTCAAGGAGAGGTGCTGACGCTGTATTAAGGTCAACACCAACGCTGTTAACGCAGTCTTCAACAACTCCCCCTAATGCCTCGTCAAGGCGTTTTGGGTTCATATCGTGCTGATACTGCCCTACCCCGATTGATTTCGGGTCAATTTTAACAAGTTCGGAAAGTGGGTCCTGTGCCCGTCTTGCAATCGATACGGCACTTCTTTGGGTAACATCAAAGTCGGGGAATTCCTCTGCACCAAGCTTTGACGCTGAATAAACCGACGCCCCTGCCTCGTTTGTTATTATATATTTAACATCTTCTGCTACATCCTTAAGAGTATCCGCAACAAATTTTTCCGTTTCTCTTGAGGCGGTGCCGTTTCCGATAGATATTAAATTAACATTATACTTTTTGATAAGGCCTTTAATAAATTCTTTTGCGCTTTCATACTGGGCGGTTGAATGGGTAACAAAAATAACGCCCGTGTCTAAAACCTTGCCCGTTCCGTCAACTACACCGACCTTACAGCCTGTCCTATATCCAGGGTCAAGACCGAGGACAGTTTTGTTCTTAATCGGCGGTTGCAAAAGAAGATTTTTAAGGTTAACCTTGAAAATTGCAATGGCTTTCTCCTGAGCAATATCCGTAAGCTCGTTTCTTATGTCCCTCTCAATTGACGGGGCAATAAGCCTCTTATAGCTGTCCTCAATGGCAAAAGCTATATGGGGAGCAAAAATGGAACCATTTCCCAAAATTTCCCTTTTTTTAAGTCTATCTAAGATTTTTTCCTCATCGCAGTCAATTTTAACCGACAAAAATTTCTCTTTTTCGCCTCGGTCGATTGCCAAAACTCTGTGAGAGGCAATTTTCGTAACAGGCTCGGAAAACTCGTAGTAAATTGCATAAACGGAGTCCTCTGCGGTTGAGCCTTTTGAGGAAAGAATGCCTGAGCGGAAAGTTATATCCCGAATAAACTTGCGGTAGTCGGCGTTATCGGAAATTTCCTCTGCAATAATATCAAGTGCCCCGGCGAGAGCGTCCTCTGCGGTTAAAACTTCTTTTTCTTCATTTATATATAAAGAAGCGATTTCCTCAATTGTTTTGTCGGTTTTCTCCTGAGCCATAATGATTTTTGCAAGAGGCTCTAAGCCCTTTTCCTTTGCAACGGTGGCTCTTGTCCGCCTTTTTGGGCGGTAAGGACGGTAGATATCCTCAAGCTCCGTAAGTTTTTCCGCTTTGTCAATTTTTTCAACAAGCTCAGGGGTAAGCTTTCCCTGTTCATCAATAATTCTCTTTATGTCCTCCCGTTTTTCTTCCAAATTCCGAAGATACTGGAGGCGTTCAGAAAAGGCACGAAGAATTTCGTCGTTTAATTCTCCCGTTGCCTCTTTTCTGTAACGGGAAATAAAGGGGATTGTGTTCCCCTCGTCAATTAAGGCGATGGTGTTATCCACCTGCCATTGTTTTAAGTTAAGTTCTAATGCAAGTTTTTCGTTTATTGTCATTTTTAAGCCTTTCTGCCCGAAATTTTGTCTTGGCGGGGCAAAGCCGTTTATTTTTCAAAGGCAAAATAGCCGTCCTCTCCGTGGAATAGGGAAATTTTGCCGTTTGTTACTTCAATAAGATGTTTTTCAAGACGGTCCGCGTCAGCTGTGGGGACATAGATTGTAACCTTAACAATATCGCTATATTCAGGGGGGAGCATTTTGATAGAAAAGGATAAAAGCTCATTTTGGAGCTTCCCCCAAAGGGTATAGTCGCAGGAGATGGAGAAGCTTTTGCACCTAACCATTTCTAAGCGAGATGCGTTATCCACCCCGAGCCTTGCTGCAGAGGAATATGCGTGGACCAAGCCTCCCGTTCCCAAAAGGATTCCGCCAAAATATCTGGTGACAACAACAATTATATCCGTAAGCCCCTCTTTTTTAAGCATATCAAGAACGGGGACGCCCCCTGTTCCTGCAGGCTCTCCGTCGTCGCTGTATCGCATAATATTGTTTTCACGGAGAATGTATGCATAAACATTGTGCCTTGCGTCCCAATATTTTTGTTTTAAGGAATTTATGAGAGAAAGAGCCTCTTCCTCTGTTTTGATTGGATAAACCGTTGCGATAAAGCGGGAGTGTTTAATGGTAAGCTCTGCTTCTCCCGATTTTTTAACGGTCAAGTATCTGTCTTCTATGTTTTTCACCGCCCTTTTTTCTAATATTTAGTATAACCTAAAAAAATTCAAAAGTCTATAGTTTTATTACTCATTTGTTACATATGAAGAAAAATATTACTGAAATATTACGAAAAATTTAAAGAATGATTAACTATGTGTTTTATTAAAGTTACATTGTTGAGAAAATATTTTTAAACTGATAATATTAAAATACAGATAGGAGGCGGGAAATGTGGCGGTAAAGGAACGACTTGCTGTTCTTGCAATTGCAGTTATTGCTCCGATTTTTATGGTTTGCGTTGACATTCGTGCATTTTGGGTTGCGACATCTATTATAATGCTATATTTCTCAATTAAATCTCTTAAAAATCTTTGCATTATGAATTTTGCATCGGATGCTTTTTATGAAAAGCACGCCGAAAAGGTGTGTGAATACGGAAGCGTCTTCACAGTTTTAACAGATGCAATACTTATGTGCGGAGCATATGCTCTTATAATGATAATGCTTTTCATTTCCTTTTTTATGTTTGAAAGCCCTTTGATGAGGGGCTTTACCGCTCTACTTATGGGCGTGTGGGCTTTTGACTTTTATAAGGTCTTTTCAAAGCCTGATGAGAGCGAGGATTGGAGCATTAAGGACACTGTGAAAGAAATAATTATGTGGTTGCAGAGCATAGGCTCTGTGGTTTTCACAGTTATTGCACAGTTTATGATATGAAAAAAGTTAACTCCTTTTATATTTTTTATTTTTTAACAATGGGAAAGAGCCGCTATATGCGGCTTTTTTCTTTTTGGGAAGTTGTATAAAGAGATAAAAAATCGGTTAAAATCATAAAAAGGAGTGAAGACATATGACGGCAAAAAGCTCAAGACGAGTTGTTATTATAAATAATATTAAATCTGATAAAATTGAACAGGCAATTTTTATTTTAAGGGGCAAAGCAAACCAAAAACCCGATAGCTTTGTCCTTCGTGAGGCACAAGAGCTTATAGATAATTATGTCCATAAAATAAATGGAGGCGGAGGAGAAATTTTATATAATGAGCCCTTTATCAATAAGAAAAAGAGTATTAAAAAAGGACTTATAACCGTGGCATTAGTGGCAGGGGTGCTGATGCTTACCTTAATTTTTAAATATTTCGGGGCATAAGGTGACGAAAATCAGCAAGTAAGCATATTATAGAACGAGAATATGTTTAAGAAAGGCTGATTTATATGACAAAAATTTTTATAGACGCAGGTCACGGCGGACCGGACCCCGGGGCAGTTGGAAACGGGGTTACAGAGGAATTTGTAAATTTAAATGTTGCAAGATACTTAGCCGACGATTTAAGAGGGGCAGGATACGATGTTTTAGAGTATCGAACAACTCCAACAGAGAATGTTTTAGATGATAAAAATGCAGATTTAACAAATCGGGCAAGAATGGCAAATGATTGGGGAGCAGACTATTTTATAAGCATCCACACAAATAGCTCCGTAAACCCTACGGCCCAGGGAGCAGAGGCGTATGTCTATAGGCTTGGTGGTGAAGCGGAAAGGCTTGGGGAGTCAATACTCGAGTCCATTTCAGACAGGCTCGGCTCAGTAAACCGTGGAGTTATGCAGGCAAACTTTGCGGTGCTACGACGAACGCGAATGCCCGCAGTTTTGGTTGAGCTTGGCTATTTAACCAATCCCACAGAGGCCCTTAACTTAAACAGCCCCGCATGGCAAAGAGCGGTTGCCGAGGCAATCGCAGTTGGAACTATAGCTGAAATCGGACCGTCAATATAAATAAAAAAGGCTGAAGTTTTACTTCAGCCTTTTTTGTATTTAAAATTTAGAATAGTCCTGTTATAACTCCGTTTTCGTCAACATCAATTTTTTCAGCTGCGGGAACTTTCGGAAGTCCCGGCATGGTCATAATGTCGCCGGTTAAGGCAACGATAAAGCCTGCGCCCGCTGAGATTTTAACATTACGAACGGTTACGGTGAATCCCTCAGGTGCGCCGATTTTTGTTAAATCGTCAGAGAAGCTATACTGTGTTTTCGCCATACAAACAGGAAGGTTTCCATAACCGAGAGCTGTGAGCTCATCAATCTGTTTTTTCGCCTGAGGTGTAAAGTTAATTCCGTCGCCACGGTAAATCTTTTTAACGATTGCGCCGATTTTATTCTCGATTGTGTCCTCTGTTTCATAAGAGAAAGTGAAATTATTTTCTCTTTCGCAAAGAGAAACAACTTCTTTTGCCATTTCAATTCCGCCTTCTCCGCCTTTTGCCCAAACATCAGAAAGGACAACATTAACACCGAGAGCCTTGCACTTTTCAATAACAAGGTTAACCTCAGCATCTGTATCTGTTGGGAATTTGTTTACCGCAACAACGCAAGGAAGCTTATAAACATCTGTTATGTTGCTAAGGTGACGAAGAAGATTTGGCATACCCTTCTCTAAGGCGTCAAGATTTTCTTCGCCTAAAGCTGTTTTTGGAACGCCACCGTGCATCTTGAGTGCGCGAATTGTTGCAACCAAAACAACTGCAGCTGGCTTAAGGCCTGCAAAACGGCACTTAATATCAAGGAACTTTTCAGCTCCAAGGTCAGCACCAAAGCCTGCCTCTGTGATTGCGTAATCCCCAAGCTTCATTGCCATTTTTGTAGCTAAAACTGAGTTACATCCGTGAGCGATATTTGCAAAAGGCCCGCCGTGGATTAAAGCCGGAGTTCCCTCTAAAGTCTGAACGAGGTTTGGCTTTAATGCGTCTTTGAGTAGTGCGGTCATCGCCCCCGCTGCATTAAGCTGTCCTGCTGTTACAGGTTTATTATCAAAGGTATAGCCAACAACAATTCTTGAAAGTCTTTCTTTAAGGTCACTTATTGAACTTGAAAGGCAAAGGATTGCCATAATTTCAGATGCAACGGTAATGTCATAGCCGTCTTCACGGGGCACACCGTTAACTTTTCCGCCAAGTCCGTCAACCACAAAGCGAAGCTGTCTGTCGTTCATATCAACACAGCGTTTCCAGGTGATTTTTCTCTGGTCGATGCCAAGAGCGTTGCCCTGGTGGATGTGGTTATCAAGAAGTGCTGCCAAAAGGTTGTTCGCCGCGCCGATTGCGTGAAAGTCCCCAGTAAAGTGGAGGTTTATGTCTTCCATTGGAACAACCTGAGCATATCCGCCGCCTGCAGCTCCCCCTTTAATTCCGAAAACAGGGCCAAGGGATGGCTCACGGAGAGCCACCATAACATTCTTGCCGATTTTTCTTAGTCCGTCAGCAAGACCGATTGTTGTTGTGGTTTTTCCCTCTCCGGCAGGAGTTGGGGTTATCGCTGTAACTAAAACCAGCTTACCCTCTTTTCTCTGGCTTTCTTTAAGAAGGGAAAGGTCGATTTTCGCCTTATACCTTCCGTATTGCTCTAAATATTTGTCATCAATCCCGGCTGT
>JAZROF010000034.1:0-11153 GCA_045648565.1 Clostridia bacterium
GAATGTCGGAATTGCAATAAGCGGTTCAAGTTCAAAATTGCCGATAACTTTATTATATTCCTCACAAATTTTATCAAGTGCTTCTTCAGTTTCAAATGGAGCAAGAGGAGTGAATAAAACCTCTGAATGTCCGTCAGGGTACGTTGCACTGATATAATTTTGAACGCTCTTTGTTTTGCCTGCCATAGGATTATTCATATGACTATACATTATTTTATGAAGTTGCAAAATATAGTTTTTAGAAATTGGAATCGCATCAAAGTTCTCATGGATTATATTAAGAGCATCTCTATATCCCGCAATTTCTTGTTCATCACGATTTCGGGGAGCTGTCTTTTCTTCTACAAGCTGTTTGATACGGGTATTTGTTGTAACGATACCTTCGATTGCATTGGAAGACTCCGTACTTTGAACCTTTGCGATTTCTACAAGTTTTTCTAGTTCTTCCGGGCGTCTTTTAAGATAAAGGTCTTGCTTTCCGGCTTCTTTATATATCGCAGCAACGAGACCGAGAAGTTCAGAGTCCCATTTCTGCTCTTTTATAATTGAATAATTAAATACTCTCATACCCTTAATCTCCCTTCTTTCCCTTAAATATTATCACATATTAAGGGAATTGTCAATACATTAAGCGGATTTGCCCTTATTTATTATTTATTTTTAAGGTAAAGTTATTCTCTCAAACTCTTTTATCTTTCCATATACCTCTTCTAACATTTTTCTAGCAGAAATGGTTAGAAAAGTGAGTAAAAGTGGCAATACAAGAATTTCGTGCGCAGTAAAGGCTTTGAAGGATTCAAACCCCTCAAAGCCTTGATTTTGTGCCGTTTTTATCGCTTCCTAACTTCTCTTAACTTCTGCTTATTTGCTCTAACCTGCAGGACTCAATATTAAGCAACACATATTATGATTTATCAGCTATCTTCTTGCAATTCAAATCTGTATTTCTGCTCTACATCGGGATATTTCTTATGGTCTACCTCTTGTAAAAACATTGACAGAGGTCTTATCCATAAAGATTCCTCACCATACATCTGCCTGTAAACAACATAAGTTTCACCTGTTTCGGAATGCTTTGCAATATCCTCTACACGATATAGATTGCCTTTAAAATGCTTATACAATGCTCCGATTTTTAATTTTCTCATAATTATTTAACCTCTATCTGACACATTTTCATTGTTTCGAGTGCAAAGTTGTGCGTTTCGGGTGTTACACCTGCACAGCAGCTACTATCTACGCTGATTTTGATGTTGGGAAACAGTGCTTTCAGGATAAGTGCATTTGATACAACGCAGATGTCGGTACAAACTCCAACAAGCTCAATTTCATCAAAAGTCATTTCGTTCCATCCTGTGTATCCAAAGGATGGCTTGTCAATAATCTTTCCGCCATCTACCATTAACGCATCTTTAATCTGCCATCCCTGTGTTCCCTTGATGCAATGCGGAACTGGTAGCTTTTTGCCCTCAGGTGTATCTAAATAATTTTCCCCGTGGGTATCTCTTGTAAAGATTATTTCATCGCCATTTGCCTTATATTCTTCAATTTTATTCTTTACTCTTTCAACTATTGCCACCGCCTCTTTTGTGCCGAGGCTACCGTCTATAAAATCGTTTTGCATATCAATTACAATCAAGGTTTTCATTTAATTTTCTCCTAATCAAAATCCGTTTCAATAACCAAGAACTCTCTATCTGCAGAATTTTCTTGTGCTTTTGCTACTTCGTTGGCTGTCACATCAAGCTTATTGGCAAAAATAATATATTCCACAGCATCATTTTCAGAAATTTCGCCTTCAACTTTTAAAATATATTTATATTTAGATATATCCTGAACTGTTTCAAGTTTCCTAAAGATTTTCCAATCATCACCGATAGGAACCTCTATTGTTCCTTCGGTAAATCCAAGCTGATAACCGCTGTAATCCCTATTTTTCAATTCAAAGTTTGCCTCGTTATCATTTTTAGGAATTTCCCATTTATCAACCGTCTTTGTAAAGCTCCCGTCTAAATTGCCACATCTGCCCTGCATATCGTTATCTTCGCCGGTTTCGTAGTAGATGCTGCCGTCTATCATAACAACCTCTACAGGCTCAGTTTCACTCCTTGATTGTTTGTTATCTGTTTCTTTTCCAACAATAATTTTTGTCGGACCATCAGCTCCGCCAATAATGCCGATCGAACGAGATTCACAGCCTGCTATACCTAATACCATTACTATTGTTAAAATTAAAAAACTAAGTTTTTTCATAATACAGCCCCTTCACTTCTATGATATATCAGCTCAATTTGTTTTTATATTATAACATATTTTAATAATAATATCAATTAATTTATTGAAAACACCAATAACAGTGAATGAGTTAATCTGTATCTTTCTACTTCCGACCTTTTATTATTCCATAAACAACACCAATAATAGCATAAGGTATCAGCAAACCTATACAAATAACTGAACAGATGGGAGGCAAAAAAATACTAATTAAAAATAATAGCCCCATAACAACTGTTTCATAACCAATAAATCGGTTTATTTTTCTGGCTTTTTCAGTATTTACATCATAGTTTTTAATATAATCAAACTTTGGCAAATAGTTCCCTATTACAAGGAAAATAACTCCCACAATAAATGAAACCACTTTTCGTGTATCTAAGTTCCAACCAAGTCCGTATCCTAATGTTATTATCTGCAATACAACTGTCAAGCAAGGAATAATCCATTTGGTTACTGCTTCAAACTTTTTTCTGTTTCCGTGCTTATATGAGTTTATGTCATTAACAAAACAACAATATGCCTGCAACACTACCATTAACAAAGGTAGCCCAAAAACAACAAATCCTTTTGGTGCAAAATTATCAGGGACACCATAAATATTAAAATGAATTGCCATTGTATCAGGCAACTTAGTCCATAGTGAAAGTCCGAGCAGAATAGGCAACATACAAACAATACTTGTAATTATAAATACTTTCCATTTAAAAATTTTCATTTCTCATTACCTCCTAACGTATAAATCCAACGAATCACATCTTCAAAAACAGATGTATTAAGCTCATAGTATATAAAATTCTTGTATTTTTCTTCAGCAATAAGGTCTGCATTTTTTAACTTTGCCAAGTGATAAGAAACAGTTGCACCCGTTAAGTTAAAATGCTCTCCAATTTCCCCTGCTGATTTTTTACCTTCCTTGAGCATGGATAAGATATCCCGTCTTACTGGATCAGATATAGCTCTTAAGGTTTCATTAATTCCCACTTACATCACTTCCTTGAAAGTATTTAGAAATATTTCTAAATAGATTATATAATCAATTTTAGCCACTGTCAATACCTATTTAGATTTTTTTCTAAATAAAATTTTAAGAATAAAAATAAGCTTTGCTAAAGCAAAATGTGAAATAAAATACGCCTTTTCACATTGCGGAGCAATATTTCATACACGAAGTGTATTTCATAGCGCAGCTATTTCACACGCCGATAGGCGTATTTCATTGAAAAAAGACTATTCCGAAGAATAGTCTTTTTTCTGGAGGCGCCACCCAGATTTGAACTGGGGAATAAAGCTTTTGCAGAGCTCTGCCTTACCACTTGGCTATGGCGCCATAACACTTTTATTTATATTATATTTTAAATTTAAAAATCTATGACAAAAGACGCAAAATGCGTCTTTTGTCTTGGAGCGGAAGACGAGATTCGAACTCGCGACGTTCACCTTGGCAAGGTGACGCTCTACCACTGAGCCACTCCCGCATATAAAAATGGTGCCTCCGGGCGGAATCGAACCACCGACACGAGGATTTTCAGTCCTCTGCTCTACCGACTGAGCTACAGAGGCAAATTTTCGCCTCACCATAGAAGAAAATTAAATTGGCGATCCGGATGGGGCTCGAACCCACGACCTCCAGCGTGACAGGCTGGCATTCTAACCAACTGAACTACCGGACCGCATGTGGTGGGCACAATAGGGCTCGAACCTATGACCCTCTGCTTGTAAGGCAGATGCTCTCCCAGCTGAGCTATGCGCCCACATCAATCCTCGTTGTCTGGCTTATCACCCGCGACAACAAAAACAATTATACTCGCTTTTGCTATAAAAGTCAAGACAATTATGTTTGATTATTTTAGATTACCTCAACTTTTATGGGCAAATGCTCTTAAATTCTCTTAAATTCTCATTTTTACTTATCTTTTTGCTTTATTTTTGAAATCTTCTAACACTGATTTATCAAATAAATACTTTCTGTCACAAAACTGACAAACTATCTCCGCTTCTCCTTGTTCGTCAATGATATTTTGGATTTCTTCCTTACCAAGACTGATAATCGCTCTTTCCATTCTTTCCTTGCTGCAATCACAGTTATACCCAATTTCTATTTCTTCTAAAATATCAACTTCAAAATCTCCCATAATTTCACTTATAAGCTCGGTATTGCTTTTACCTGTTGAAAGCATATCAGTAACACTTTTCACCTTTTCGAGTGACTTTTCAAGACGTTTTAGACTAAACTCATCACAATCCGGCATAACCTGAACTATAAATCCGCCTGCCTGAGCAATAGATATATCCCTATCTACGAGTACCCCAAGAGCAACAACACTGGGCACTTGTTCAGACTGAGCAAAATAATATGCCAAATCATCTCCAATTTCACCTGTTTGAATTTCAACTTGCCCGATATAAGGTTCTTTCATTTTAAGGTCGCGAATTACGCTTAAAAAACCATTTTTGCCTACAGCACCACCAACATCAAGCTTACCAACTCTATTTAGCGGCAGGTCAACATAAGGGTTTTCAATATAGCCTTTAACACCGCCTTTGGCATCTGCTACAACCAAAATAATCCCTGCCTCACCGCCGCCTTTAAACTGTATTGTAACGGTTGCATCGTCATTTTTCAGCATAGCCCCCATTAATTGCCCTGCTGAAAGCGTTCTTCCAAGTGCCGCTGAAGCAAGTGGGGAAAGGTTATGGTATCTTCTTGCTTTTTCAACAGTTTCACGGCAATTTGCAAAATAAATTCGCATAAACCCGTCTTTTGTTACTGCTTTTGTTAATAAATCCATATCTATCACCTCTTAAAAAAAGAAAGCCGACTCATATCGAGCCGGCTTTTAAGTCTTATTTTGTTTATCGTATATCAAAAATCTTACGCACGCTTTGTAACGTTTGCAGCCTGCGGACCCTTAGCACCCTCGACAACCTCAAATTCAACTTCTGCGCCTTCCTCTAATGTCTTGTAGCCTTCCATGGCAATTGCTGAAAAATGAACAAATACATCTGTTCCATCTTCACATTCGATAAATCCGAAGCCTTTCTCAGAATTAAACCATTTTACTTTTCCGTTTTGCATATAAAAAATACCTCCTAAAAATTAAGCCGTTCATTCAGCCACGGGTATTAGTATATCACATCAAGTTACCAATGTCAACCATTTTAGTAATTAAAAAGCGTGTTTGAAAGAACGATTTCATCTTGACTTCCACTGTTTAAAAATTCAACTCTACCCTTATTTTTCCCAGTATTTTCAATATTCATACTTTTAAGTCGTCTTAAAAGTTCCATTGCTGTGCCTTTTCCTCCATCAAAAAGCACTATATCTTCACCCATAACTTTTTTAATTGCTTTTGATAGAAAAGGATAATGTGTGCATCCTAAAACAATTCTGTCAACCTTCCTCTTATAAGGTGAAAGCAGATTGTTAATAAACTCCTCAACTTCAGCTCCCTCAAGCATCCCCTTTTCAACCCATTCCATAAGTCCGGGGCAAGGAAGTGATATTATTTTGCATTTTTCTTTATATTTCTCCAAAAGCTCTTTAAACTTATTTTCGCCAAGAGTCATATCAGTTGCCATAACAAGAACGCTCCCACCCTCTTTATAAAGCACAGCAGGCTTCACCGCAGGCTCAACTCCGATTATAGGAATATGGGGATACTTTTTTCTCAAAATATCCGCAGATACACTTGTTGCTGTGTTACAAGCAATAACAATTGCCTTAACACCCATATTAATAAGCAATTCTGCATTTATAACAGCTAAATCACGAACCTGTGAAACTGACTTTGTTCCGTATGGTGCATTTTTAGAATCGCCGAAATATATGAAGTTTTCATTTGGCATCAAGGCTACAGCCTCACGAAGAACACTAATTCCTCCAACGCCTGAATCAAAAAATCCAATGGGTTTTTCTCGATTTTCCATAGTAATCATCCTTTAAATTTTTCTTAGAACAAAGAAACATCTTTGACTTGTCTTCATCGGCGGAACAAATTTAAGCTCATCATACATTTTAGAAATCTTAAGACCGCTTTTCTTGGCTATCTCTACTATCTCTTCCTCACGATAAGCTCTTTGTGCCTGTTCCTCTGTGTATCTTTCATAAACCGAACCATTTTTTTCAAAAAAGTCAAGCCTGAAATAACAAATCTTTTCTTTTTCATCATACTCATTTTGCCAAACATAGAAAATGTCCTTTTCTTCGTTCACATAAGTATTATTGCCCAAAATATGACTTAATTTATACTCAGTATTAATATCAAAAATCATAATTCCATTTGGATTAAGATAATTTTGGACTAATTTGAGCATTTTATGTAGCTCCCCATCTTCTGTTAAATAATTCACCCCGTCAAGAGTGCAAATTATTGCATCAACTGTGCCATATAGCTCAAAATCTGTCATATCCTGATTAAGATAGAGTATATCAAGGTTTTCCTCAATTGCCTTTTCTCTTGCAAAATTAAGCATTTCGCAGGACATATCAATACCAATCATGTCATAGCCTCGTTTTGCCATAATAGATGTTAGTGTTCCTGTTCCGCAGGCAAGGTCTAAAACAAGCTTTGGAGAAACACCTTCTTTTTTAAAAATTTCCTCTATGTAATCCGCAAAAGCATCATAGTTTATGTCCTGTAATTTTTCATAAAGCTTTGCAAAATCACCATACATATTAAATCACACCTTTTTAAGCTTATCTCCTGTATATGAAGCAAGAAGTTTTTTCTCTCCCACTCCTTCAAAGTCAATAATTAAAAACAAATCTGCACCCATAGGCTTTGCACTTTTAATAATTCCGTTGCCAAACGCAGTGTGCGTAACCTTGTCCCCCTCATTAAAGGATGCAAAGGAATTAGATTTTGGTTTCTCTTGGGTTAGGCCAAGACTTGAACTTGCCTTATCAAATGCAACCTTTCCTGAGTTACCGCCGATAATATCAAAGCTCTCAAATGTCTTTTTAGCTCTTTTAGGGAACTGTTTATCCAGTAATTCTTCAGGGATTTCACTAATAAATCTTGACTCAGTTTCATATCGGGTTGAGCCAAACAGAGTTCTGCATTTTGCATGAGTTATAAAGAGCTTTTTCTTAGCCCTGGTTATCCCCACATAGCAAAGTCGCCTTTCCTCTTCAAGTTCATCTTCTGTCTCCATTGACCTCATTCCAGGGAATATCCCTTCTTCCATACCCACTAAAAATACATTAGGAAATTCAAGACCTTTTGCACTGTGAAGTGTCATAAGAGTAACCGTTTCTGCCGACTCATCATAGTTATCAATATCAGATACCAAAGATATATCTTCAAGCAAATTTTCAAGAGTTGTTTCGGGGTTATTTTTAACTGCATCAACAACCATTGACAAAAATTCTTTAATATTTTCAATTCTTGTTTGATTTTCTACGGACTTTTCAAGCTCCAAAGCACTTATCATTCCGCTTTTATTTATAACCGCCTCAACAAATTTTTCAAGGCTTTCTTCAGTTGCTAAAGTATCTTTAAGATTCTCGATTATATCAGTAAATCCTATGAGCTTACTCTTTGCCTTGGATAAATCTGCATATTCACCACAGCTAAGGCAAATCTCATACATACTTTTATTTTCTTCTCTTGCAATATTTTCAATTTTTTCGATTGTCGTATCGCCTATTCCTCGTTTCGGTTCATTTATTATCCTTTTTAGTGCAACATTATCTCCATTATTTTGGATAAGACGAAGATAGCTTGTTAAGTCCTTAATTTCCTTTCTGTCATAAAACCTGAGTCCGCCCAAAACTCTATATGGGATTGCCCCGTGAATAAGTGCATCCTCTATAACACGGGACTGTGCATTCATTCTATATAGTATAACAGTATCGTTAAAGCTTATACCGCTTTCTGTAAGCTCATTTATTTTATCGGTTATAAATTTCGCCTCACCACGCTCATCGTCGGCTCTGTATACAATAATTTTGTCGCCCTGCTCATTCTTTGTCCAAAGCTCTTTTCCCCGTCTGCCTTTATTATTTTTAATAACCCCGTTGGCAGCGGATAAAACATTTCCCGTCGAGCGATAGTTTTCTTCAAGCTTAATAATTTTAGCAGTTTTAAATTCTTCCTCAAATCCTAAAATATTGCTTATATCAGCTCCACGGAATTTATAGATACTCTGGTCGTCATCACCTACTACGCAAAGATTTTTGCTTTTCCCCGCAAGAAGACTTACAAGCCTGTATTGAGCGTGGTTTGTATCCTGATATTCATCAACCAATATGTATTTAAACCGATTTTGATAATACTCCAAAACTTTTGGATTTTCCTCAAAAAGACGAACAGTGCATCCAATCAAATCATCAAAATCAAAGGCATTATAATTTTTAAGTTTTTCCTGATAAAGAGCATAGACCTTTCCTGCAACTTCACCAAAAAAATCTTTCCCTACCTCTTTTATAAAACCCTCAGGAGATAAGAGTCTGTCTTTCGCACGGCTTATAACTGCAGAAAAAGCTTTAGGAGAAAAGTTTTTACTGTCAATATTAAGCTCCTTCATACACTCCTTAATAACTGTTAAAACATCTGCTGTGTCAAAAATGTTAAAGTTTCTGTCATAACCAATCTTATCGGCATCACGACGTAAAAATTTAACACATGCCGAATGGAATGTACTTGCCATAACATCGTTTCCAATGTCACCAAGCCTTTTTGAAAGTCTTGCTTTAAGCTCAGCTGCAGCCTTATTTGTAAAGGTTATTGCTAAAATATTATAAGGCGAAACAGGGGAAACGCTTAAAAATTCCTCCATAGATTCGGGAATTTCATCAACCTCGCCACTTGCATACCAAGAAAGCACCTCCATTTCTTCCTCCGAAACCATAGGCACTTCATTATCATAATAGGCTCTGCCATACTCGATTAAATGAGCAATCCGGTTAATAATAACCGTAGTTTTTCCCGAACCTGCCCCCGCTAAAACAAGGAGCGGTCCCTCTGTTGTGAAAACCGCTTCTTTTTGTTTAGCATTAAGCCCCTTATATCTATTTTCAATTATCTGCTTCCTGATTTTTAAAAAGTCCATTTAAGGCTCCTATCTATTTAATAATACCTCCGCCAATAACGCTTCCCATATCGTCATAGAAAACAACTGCCTGACCCGGGGTTACTGCCCTTTGAGGAGAGTCAAACACAACTTCAACAGTTTTATCGTCAACTATATAAATTTCTGCAGGAGCGGGAGGAGCACTATATCTCACCTTTGCAAACACCCTCATTTTATTTTCAGCTTTTGAAACAGAAATAAAATTAAGATTAGTTGCGATTAAGCTTTTAGAAAATTCTGTTCCCTTTTCACCAAGAACAATTTTCCCACTCTCACTATCTATTTTAGTAACAAACATTGGCTTTCCAAAGGCAATTCCAAGTCCCTTTCGCTGCCCTACCGTATAATGAATAATTCCTTTGTGAGTACCTAAGCTATTTCCATTTATATCTACAAACTCACCAGTTGGATATTCTTTTTTTGTTCTGCGTTTTATAAATCCTGCATAGTCCTTATCAGGAACAAAGCATATTTCCTGACTATCAGGCTTTTTCGCAGTTACAAGCCCATATTTCTCCGCAATTTCACGGGTTTGGGCCTTATCCGAAAGCTCACCAAGGGGCATCAGAGTATGCGAAAGCTGCTCTTGAGTCAAATTATATAGTGCATAGGTCTGGTCTTTAGCTGAATTTTTCGCCCTTTTAAGCTCATACCGCTTTGTAATTTCGTTAAATTCCACCTTCGCATAGTGACCTGTTGCAATATATTTCGCACCAAGAAGCTGTGCCTTTTTAAAAAGATGGTCAAATTTAAGATATTTGTTACACGCAATACAAGGGTTTGGTGTTCTGCCTCTTTCATATTCATCTACAAAATAATCAATAACATAATCTTCAAATTCCTTGCGAAAATCCATTACAAAATGCTCAATCCCAAGCTTATATGCCACATATCTTGCATCTTCAACCGCAGAAAGAGAACAGCAAGTGCTTTCGCTCACCTCTCCATTTACCGTTTCACCATCCCAAAGACGCATTGTAACGCCGACTACTTCATAGCCTTGTTCCAAGAGGAGTGCAGCCGCAACGCTACTGTCAACTCCTCCGGATAGTCCTATGACAACTTTTTCACCCATAGAATTATTCCTCTTCAATATCGTGGGCATGGCAAGACTCACAGCAACCATTACAGCCAACTATATGAGTTGGGTCAATACCCTTACGATTATAATAGTCTGCAATTGCACTGTGGATTGCCTCCTGTGCAAGATTAGAGCAATGCATTTTAACAGGAGGAAGACCATCTAAAGCCTCAGCAACAGCCACATTTGTTATATCAAGGGCTTCTTCAATAGTTTTTCCTTTAACCATTTCAGTTGCCATACTTGATGTTGCAACGGCAGCACCGCAACCAAAGGTCTTAAACTTAACTTCCTCAATAACCTTTGTATTGTCATCAATCTTCATATAAATCTTCATTATATCGCCGCATTTTGGGTTTCCAACTTGCCCAACTGCGTTTGCATCTTCAATTTCCCCAACATTTCTTGGGTTTGTGAAATGGTCCATTACTTTTTCACTATACATATCTATCTATCCTTTCTAACCGTTTATTCTTCCTGATTTAACCGCATCCTCATAAAGCGGTGACATCATCCTTAGTCTTGTAACAATTTCAACTAACGATTCAATAATATACCTTACGTCCTCCATTGTATTTTCATCGCCAAAGGTTACTCGGAGGGACCCGTGGGCGATTTCGTGAGGAAGACCAATTGCCAAAAGCACATGTGATGGATCAAGTGAGCCTGAAGTACAAGCACTTCCTGATGACGCTGAAATTCCTTTCATATCAAGCATTAA
>JAZROF010000035.1:0-9272 GCA_045648565.1 Clostridia bacterium
GCTCAAATTTGAATACTAACGTTTTGTAAAGTTCGCTAAAACTTTAAAGAATTGACAAGGTTATACCTTGTGCAATTGTCGTAATAATACTTTCGTATTTATTACCGCTTTAATCACTGTGTACTTTTCAAACATCATCGCCCTCCCTCAGTGAGAGAGCCTATTTAGTATATCACATCAATTCCTCATTGTCAAGCCTTTTTCAAAACTTTTTCAATCTTTTTCTCTGTGATATTCCGCCATCCCCTCTCGGGCGACAGCTTTACCATCTTACCACATATTCTTCCCCTTGTCAATACCTTTTTCTACAAAATTTCCTCTATATGAAACCCCTCATGATGTGGAATATGCTCAACTAATTTAGAAAACATTGTAAATTCACCCAAAAACTTACCCTTATCTTGTAATTTAACATACTTTTCACTTTGTTTAAGGCTTATTTCAATTTGCTCAAGCTCGTTAGTTTCTATTGTCAGGGCTGTCCATATACCTTTCTTATCCCATTTCTTTTGTATTTCTTTTATATTCTCTTCTGCCTCCGTCCACCTCCCCTCTAATACCATATCTTCAGTTTTATCGCAGAGGGTCTTAATATCATCTCCTAATTTCAGCATTGACACTGAATGGATTATTATGAGAGCTAATAATGCAAAAAACATAACACAGGAAATTACAAATTTTTTCAAAGTTTCTCTTCCTTCCTTATTATAAAGATATTCCCTAAACTGTCCGCTCCCATACAATAGATATCCTCAATTTTCTTGACAGAGTGTTCTTTAAGTTGTCTTTTAAGCCATTCTTTATCAAATCCTATGCGTTTTAGATTTGTTTCGTTCGCCTTTCCGTTATCTACGACCAGATAACTTATTTCAATTGGCGGGGATTCTACCCCCAAATCCTTTGCGGATACTGTTTTGTTCTCTGCGTTTAAAAGGACGCTTACGCTTCCGTTGGTTTCAACAATTACATAATCAACCTCAGATAAACTTGCCGCTCCGTTATTTCTTATAATTTCCATCAGGTCATTAACATTAAAGCGTTGGCGTTCCATTTCCCGTTGGTCAATCTTTCCTTTACAATAAAGTATGCTGGGGGTTCCGTAAAGTATTTTCCTAAAGCCTCGGCTTTTATAGGCAACAAAGGATATGATAACCTCTAAAATCAAAAGGAGAGCAATTGCTACAACCGACAGGATAACCGGCTGGGAAGTGTCCTGAATGGGCATAGCCGCTACCTCTGATATAATTATTGTAACAACCAGTTCTGACGGCTCCAGCTCCCCAATCTGTCTTTTACCCATAACCCGTATTGCAAAAATTACGAATACATATATGAGAATTGTCCTAATAAAAGTTATAAGCATTTTCCCACCTCGTTTTCCTATAATATTTACAAAATTTGTATTCTTTATACAATTTTGTTTTTTATAGAATAAAATTACAGATTTGGGGCGAAAATATTCTTATATCAAGGAGGGATTTAGAAAATGAAACATTACATCGCAATTGAAGAGGTCTATGCAAGGGAAATTCTTGACTCCCGCGGAAATCCAACTGTTGAGGCAGAGGTTATTTTAGAAGATGGAAGCTGTGGAAGAGCGGCTGTTCCGTCAGGGGCATCGACGGGAGCTTTTGAGGCAACGGAGCTTCGGGACGGCGGAGACAGATATTTAGGAAATGGAGTTTTAAAAGCTGTTGCAAATATTAACGGAGAAATTGCAGACACTCTTATCGGGCTTAACGCTTTAGACCAGACCGCAATTGATTCTGCCTTAATCCGTCTTGACGGGACGCCAAACAAGTCCCGACTTGGGGCAAATGCAATCCTCAGCGTATCCTTAGCTTGTGCAAAGGCTTGTGCAAATTATACCACGCTTCCACTTTACGGGTATATAGGTGGCGTAAACGCAAAAACTATGCCAGTTCCAATGATGAATATTATAAATGGAGGAAAGCACGCGGATAACTCTATTTCCTGCCAGGAATTTATGATTATGCCAGTTGGAGCAAAAAACTTTAAAACAGCACTTCAAAACTGCACTGAGGTTTTTCATACATTAAAAAAGCTTTTGAAAGAAAAAGGCTTTTCAACTGCAGTTGGTGACGAAGGCGGTTTTGCACCAAATCTTGAAAATGACGAAGATGCAATAAAGCTTATTATTGAAGCAATTGAGCGTGCTGGCTTTAAGCCTTATGACGATTTCAGGATAGCTCTTGACCCTGCTTCAACTGAAATGTATGAAATGGCAAAGAAAGACGGTCGTGAGGGGATGTATTCTTTCTGGAAGACAGGAAAAATATATTCCCGGGAAGAAATGGTCAGCTTTTGGCAAAGCTGGGTAGACAAATATCCTATTATCTCCATAGAAGACGGAATGGCTGAAGAGGATTGGGAAGGCTGGGAAATGCTCACTGAAAGGTTAGGGAATAAAATTCAGTTAGTTGGCGACGACCTTTTTGTTACCAATACATCAAGGCTTTCTAAAGGCATTGAAAAAGGTGTTGCAAATTCAATCTTAATTAAGGTAAATCAAATTGGGACACTTACTGAAACTCTTGATGCTATAAAAATGGCACAAAATGCCGGTTATACTGCCGTTATTTCTCACAGAAGCGGAGAAACCGAGGATACAACAATTGCATCACTTGCTGTTGCAGTTAATGCAGGGCAGATTAAGACAGGAGCCCCGTCAAGAACTGACAGAACTGCAAAATATAACGAGCTTTTAAGAATCGAGGAGGACTTATATCTATCTGCTGAATATAACGGTATAAATTCATTTTATAATATAAAAAAGGCGGAATAATCCGCCTTTTTTATTCGTTTAAATATTTTACATTATGATACCTTGCCATTTTATTCCATAACATTTTATCAACGACTCCCGTTTGCTCCTCGCCGAAAATCCGCTGAAACTCCATAACAGACCGCTCCGTGTCATTATCAAAAATTCCGCTAAATTGCACTGTTTGAGGATTATTGAGCCTCTTGTCATTTTTCCTTAGCAAAAACTGAAGGACGTATATTTCGTCATATTCATCCCCTTTTTTTAATGCCTGAATATCTAAGGGAAAAACTCTTATTTCTTCTGGAATTCCTAAAATTTCCCCTGCAACAAGATATTCTTCATATATTCTGTCCCAGGTCTTGGTATCTACCCTCCCTGTGGCGGGGATGCGGTTAGCTATTTGAAAACTTCTGACTGCCTCGACTGTTTCCGCTCCGTATATGCCGTCAGGGTTTATAAGTGGTCTTAACCCTCCTGCAAGTTGAATAACTCTTAAATACATTTGAAGTTCATAAACCTCGGCTCTATTATTTTCCATATCTTCTCCTCCTTAAGACAAAACATTTCCCGAAGATTGCCCCTCGTTTCTGATTTCACCCTTAGTTATGTCATTATATTCTTCGGCAATTGCGTTCCAGGTTGCAGGTCCGATAAACCCCGTAGGCTCTAAACCGAAAAGATTTTGAAAAGCTAAAACGGCATTTTGAGTTTCTTCACCAAAGGTTCCTGTTATATCAATTTGAGGGATTTCATTATAAACTTCTGCAAGTTTTTCAAGATAGCCTTGAATAATCCTAACATTCTCTCCTGAAGAGCCTTCGCTTAGGGGCGAACCGGGATAGGGGGCTGTGTTATTCCCTACAGTTTCAATTGGAATATCCGCTACTATTCCTAAGTAAACATTTGAAAGGGTGTCCCAGGTTTCTTCATTTACCTCTCCTGTTACGGGGATGCCATAGTATCTTTGAAATGCCTCAACAGAAGTTCTCGTAGATGGCCCGAAGATGCCATCAATGGTTACGGCGGGGACGGAATTATTATATACCGAAACCAAAAGGAGATAATACTGGACAGCCGTTACGCTCTCCCCTCTGTCCCCTTCTCTTAAAATGCCTTTATACTGTTTCCCTATATCTTCAATGGTCTGCCCTTCGGAATCAACATCTGCAAGTCTTTTCACTGCAACAAAAACCTCCTGAAGCTGATACCAGGTTCCTTTCCCCACTATTCCGTCAACTGTCATATTGAAAGTTTCCTGAAATTTTCGGACAGCGTTTTCTGTTTCTACGCCAAACAGTCCGTTTATGTCGGGGATTTTAGGAATCAGCGGATAATTTGTTGAAATTCTGTTAAGCTGCACTTGTATACGCCGGACATCATCCCCGGACGAGCCAAGCCGAAGAGGCGTCCCGGGATAAGAGCTTCCTATATTTGCAATAGGGGCGTCAAAAACAATGTTTATATCATCCCCGTAATAATTCCTCAATATATCATAAGGTACAAGCCCTTCTTCAGCGAGTGTTACGCTCCCCCATTGGGAAAGCCCGTCGCAAGTTACTTCTACCCCATCGCAATAGGTCGCAAAAAGGGGCTCTACAAAGCCTTGCCGTCTTATGTAGTCATTGAATATTTCGTTTACGATTTCGTTTATGTTTTCAAAAATATTCCTGCCCTTTACAAAGGATTGGTCATATGCTGTTGAGTTCGTTATATCAAAGTCATAGCCACGGGATGGATACCATTCGGTATAGACTCTATTTAAGGCATAAGAAATTTGGGCGTATATATTCGCTCTTATGGCACTTTCGGGCCAGGTAGGGTATATTTCACTGGATGCCACATTTTTTATATAATCCGCAAATGGAACCGTAACATTTTCCGCATTGGCAGACGGCGGCCCCAAATGAACTCTTATTGTTTCCGGAATAACAGGTGTCCCGTTCATATCTCTCCTCCTTTATAAATTTTCAGGCTCTTTATCGTCGATGATTACGGGGGGCGCAGTATATCCAAGGGGAAGGGGAATCAGCGCCACCTGCTGAATTGTTGTTCTCCCGCCAAAAATGGGAACTTCCAAATTCTCAACAGGGTAATACCCCTCTTTCTCCGTTTGAATTTTATATGTGGAATAGTTGTCTGTTCCTGACGGGGTCAGAGAGTTTTCCCTGCTTGGTGCAGGGAGAGCCATTTTTTCCGTCTGCCCGTTTCTGTCCGTTAATAAAACTCTTTCCACTCTTTCCTGCTCTTTTTCATCCATTGTGCTTACCGTTATATGTGCACCCGAAACAGGTAGGCCTTTTCCTGCCGTTGAAACTTGTATAATCAAATATCCACTGTCAGTATCTGCCATTTATCAAATCCTCCTATACTCCATCTTCTCCTTTATATTTATGCAAAATCCCTTGACAATATATCTCATTTGGAGTATTATATTATGGTAAATTTAAATATTTGCCTCCTTAGTTAAATGGATCTAACAAGCCCCTCCTAAGGGCTAGTTGTGAGTTCGATTCTCGCAGGGGGTACCAAAAAAATGTGTACACGATAGAGTGCGGATTTTTACTTATTTCCTATTCTATTTTCACTTTTCCCCTAAAATATTTCGTGTGCTGATTTTAAAGTAATAAGTAAGAGCTTTCATTATAATCTCCCGCTTTTTGGAAATACTAAGTCAAAAGGAGGATATTTATGTGCACTGCTATTTCTTATAAAAACAGATATTTCGGGCGAAATCTTGACTATGACATTTCCTATGGAGAAAAGGTTGTTATCTGCCCAAGAAACTTTCCTTTATCCTTTAAAGAGCAAGATGCACTATTAAGCCACCACGCCATAATCGGTATGGCGATAGTTTCCGATAACTACCCTTTATTCTATGACGGGATGAACGAAAAGGGACTCTTTATGGCGGGGCTTTTATTTCCTGATAATACAAAATATTTTCCAAAAAACCCTGGAAAAATCAATATAACACCCTTTGAATTTATTCCATATGTCCTTGGAAAGTTCTCCTCCGTTTCCGAGGCAAGAGGGGAAATTCAAAACATAAACCTTTTAGATGCTCCATTTTCAAAAGATTTGCCCCTTACACCTCTTCACTGGATTATATCCGATGAAAAGACCTCGGTAACCATTGAGTGCAGTGCATCGGGAATGAAAATTTATGACAACCCTATGGGCGTTCTTACCAATAATCCGCCCTTTGATATTCAGCTTTATAATCTTTCAAATTTTATGGGACTTTCTCCAAAAGAGCCTTGCAACACATTCAGCCCCTCCCTGTCTCTTCATTCTTTCAGTAGAGGTATGGGAGCATTGGGGCTTCCCGGAGATTTTTCCTCTCAATCAAGATTTGTTAAAGCCTGCTTTTTAAAAGAAAACTCTGTATCAGAGGATACAGAGTTTAGTGAAATAAGTCAGTTTTTTCATATTTTAGACTCGGTTGCCCAGGTGCGGGGGAGTGTTGTTACGGAAAAAAATGAGCTTGAAATAACTCTTTATTCCTCCTGTTGCGACAGAGAAAAGGGGATTTACTACTACAAGACATACGACAACAGCCATATAAACGGCGTGTGTGTGGTAAGCAAGGATTTAAACTCCTCTTCTCTTTACTCTTATCCGCTTATAAGAGATAATGGAATAATTGTTATATAATTTCAACCTGCCATTTTCTTCTTTTGGTACGCCCGAAGATATGGAGTTCTCTTAACCTCTTTTGGACTTAATACTTTAGCAATTATGGTGCTAACCGTTACAAACATAATCTGAGCATAGGCAAAATCACCTATTTTTTTATAAATTTGCTCGGCTCCCAATGTCCCTTTGGCAAGATTTTCTTTTTTTGTAGCAACTTTTCCTATTGTTCCAAGCATAGGAAGAGTTACTCTTATATCGGACAGACGGCTGCCATTTCCATTATCCTTAGTAATTTTTACAATTTCACCCGGTTTAAATGGTGAGTTACCATAGTATCTTCCTATGTCTGTAATTGTAACATAAAAACCTTTTTTCATATTTTTCTCCTCCTTTATGCTTTTATTGTATATATAAAGCTGTGTTATAGAAAGGACAATTAAAAATAGTAGCAGATGAATAATCATCTGCTACTATCATATTTTCGGCACTTTAGCACCACTTCTTTTTAATCGCAAAAATGCGGAAGATTAATATTTTATGGCTAACCTATCCTTTTTTCCTTATTTCATTTATTTTTATTATTTCTTCTTGCAAAATTATTTCTCGCTCTGAATCATCATAAATACTGTTTAAAACAACATAAAAACTATTATTTTCAAAAGGAATTGTGACCGCCCTGATACTCTTGGGCAGTTTCTTTACCATTATAAATATACCCTCCATACTCCTCACTTTCCAAGGATAGTCTCAATTATTTTTACGGCCTTTTCAACCTCTTCCCGGGTTGCATCTTTAGTAAGATTAAAAAGCATTTTCATTTCAGGACGAGTTTTAAGAAGTTCAAGATATTCGCCAAACTGTGCATCTTCTTTAGCGATTTCAATATCAAGCTCTTTGTGTCCCATAAGGTATGCAACAGGAACATTATAAAATTCAGATAATTTTATAAGTGAGGAACGTTTCATATTTTCAACGTCACCCTTTTCATATTTTTGTATTGCTGCCTTCTGCACTCCTATAATTTTCCCGACCTCTTCCTGAGTTAATCCTCTTTCAAGCCTTAACTCTTTGAGTATTTTCCCCATTTTATTTTCCAAAGTTGCCACCTCCAATTATGTATTGTATCTTAAAAATTAACTTTTGTCAAGTTTTTTACATATTTTTCCAAATTTCTATTGACATTTGTATCTTTTTATGATACTATGTATTTGTCGGATACATAAAGCGAGCCCCGTTTTTTTACTTCACTTTTGTATCTTATAAGGATACTTCTTTGTTCCGACAATAAACAAAGGAGATTTTAACAATTGCAACACACTGATATTACTTATGCTGAAAAATTTGGCTCACGCTGGATGGAAAATGAGCCTGAATTTGTTGGCAGATGCGCATATTCCCGTTGCACCCAAAAGAATATCTGTGACGATTATGAATATATGAAAGATTCTTTTGGAAATATTTTTTGCTCTCGGGAGTGTGCTGATTTATTCTACGGACTTGAGGTCTGTTAAACTAAAAATTTAAGGGAGATTGATATAATGGATACTAAAGAATGGCTTAGCCAAGGCAAATATTTGTCAAAAGAGATACGGGCATTAAAGGATGCTTTAGAAAAAGCAGAAAACACCACTGATTATTCTGATAATTATAAAAACCTTCTTGAAGCCAAAATTGGTGAACTTACAAAAACAAACTCTGATATTATATCAGCCATTTACCAGGTCAATGATAATGTTTTAAGGACGCTTTTAGTAGAAAGATTTATAAATAACAAAACCTGGGAAATGGTTTCTCATCGTCTGGGATATGACTTTTACCACGTTATAAAACGGCTTTATCCAAAGGCAATTGCCGAGGTAGATAAGGTTATTCATCTTAAAGCAAGTTAAAAAGTGCGATAGGCTTTTCTATCGCACTTTTTAAGTTCTTTATAACACAAAATACCACCAAAGATAGCCACAGTGTTTACCATATATATTTAGTGATTTATTATTTAGTCTTAAAGCTTTATGAGAGGGGTATGTGACAAGTAATAAGTCTATATTTTTGGAGGTGATTAAAATTAAGAAAACAACAGTAGTTTATGAAAATGGAAACATAGAAAATATTTTCGATTCGGATATGTATTATGAACAAGAAAATAATTCTTTGCAAATTGACGCCATAATCAAAACTGAAAAAAAGCAAAAGGTCAGAGCGTATATTAAAGCATCTAACGGCAACTCAACTGTGACTGAAGAAATTATTCCTCACAGTGGAATATATTCACTAAAAATTGAAGATACCTTTATGTCTTCTGGCTTTCTTAAAATAGGCTTTGAAATTTATGACGAAGAGGGCTACATTGAAAGACTTAAACCAATTGAAATTTTCGTTGAAGATTTTATTAAGCTTGGCGATGAATCAAAGGATAATGTTTATGTTGTTACCGCCTCCGTTGGTGAGGTTAAAACATTAGAATTTGGCGAAAAAGCAACTGTTACTAATTCAGGAACGAAAAAAGATTTGGTTTTAGATTTTGGGATACCAAAAGGGGACAAAGGTGATAAAGGCGATAAAGGGGATAAGGGAGATACTCCTGTTAAAGGAGTGGATTATTACACACAAAAAGACAGACAGGAGTTTATTAAAGAGTTTGAAAGTGATGTTAAGGAAGTTGCAAAATCCGCAATTTGCGATAAGGCCGATATTTTAGTTAAAACATCCGAAACTGCAAAAGAAATCTCTCTTGATGACAGCAGTGATAATTTTGTTTCATCGGTGAGCATTTTTGGAGAGTGTAATCAGAATGGAACTCCTTCTCCTTCTGCACCTATTGAAGTAATCTGCACGGAAAACCCCACCCTCA
>JAZROF010000036.1:0-12239 GCA_045648565.1 Clostridia bacterium
TTTTGGCAACAGCCGATAATATTTTTAGCTTTATTTTTATAAAATCCGCAGGATTTTATCATTTCCCTAAGCTCAAGCTCATCTGCATAGGCAAATGCATATACATCGGGGAATTTTTCAAATAGAGCCGGGGTGACCATATTGACACGGGCATCGGTGCATTGAGCGGCGAGCTGTGTGGCAATTAAAAGCTCCAAAGCGGAGGAATAATCAAGAGTACAGTCAGCATCACCGTAAACCTTCTCAAAAATATCAAGAATATTTTCGACTCTTTTTTTCTTATTTGCTAAACTTTCTCTCAAATTCACTTTTCCCCCTTGCAAAAATGCAATAAAAATATTATAATATAAAAAACAGGATTTGTAAATAGCTTAGGAGGAAAAATTTTATGAGAGATTACACGTTTTTAAAGAAGACTGATGCTGAATTATTTGAGGCAATTGGCCTTGAAACCGGCAGACAACAAAATAAGATTGAGCTTATTGCATCTGAAAACTTTGTAAGTGAAGCAGTTATGGAGGCAATGGGTTCTCCTCTTACTAATAAATATGCTGAAGGCTATCCGGGAAAGAGATATTACGGTGGCTGTGAATATGTTGATATAGTTGAAAACCTTGCAATCGAGAGAGCAAAGGCTCTTTTTGGTGCAGAGTTTGCAAATGTTCAGCCTCACTCAGGGGCATCTGCTAACCTTGCAGTTTTCTTCGCTGCAATGGAGCCGGGGGATACATACCTTGGTATGAACCTTGCCCACGGCGGACACTTAAGCCACGGTTCACCTGTTAACATTTCAGGTAAATATTTCAATGTTGTGCCTTACGGGGTTGACCCTGTTACACATCTTATAAATTATGATGAGGTTAGAGAACTTGCCCTAAAGCATAAGCCAAAGCTTATTTTGGCAGGGGCAAGTGCTTATGCAAGAGAAATTGACTTTAAAAAATTCAGAGAAATTGCGGATGAAGTTGGCGCATATCTTATGGTTGATATGGCACATATTGCAGGGCTTGTTGCGGCAGGTCTTCACGAAAGCCCGGTGCCTTATGCAGATTTTGTTACAACAACAACCCATAAGACATTAAGAGGTCCAAGAGGCGGTCTTATCCTCTGCAAAGAAAAGTATGGCGCTATGATAAATAAGGCTGTTTTCCCGGGATGTCAGGGTGGACCTTTAATGCACATAATTGCTGCAAAAGCTGTGTGCTTTAAGGAGGCACAAAGCGAAGAATTTAAAGTATATCAAACGCAGATTAAGAAAAATGCAAAGGCGCTTTCCGAGGCTCTTATCAATAAAGGCGTTAAGATTGTTTCAGGGGGAACAGATAACCATCTTATGCTACTTGACCTTACAACCTTTGACAAAACAGGTAAAGAAGTTGAGCATCTTTTAGACGAGGTTTGCATTACAGTTAATAAAAATACAATTCCAAACGACCCGCAAAGCCCATTTGTTACAAGCGGAATAAGAATAGGAACTCCTGCTGTTACAAGCCGTGGAATGAAAGAAGATGATATGGAAGAAATTGCCGACCTTATTTATCTTACAATTACTGACTTTGACAACAAGAAAGAAGAAATACAAAGCAGAATAAAGGCTCTTTGCGAAAAGTATCCGCTTTATGAATAGGGAAACAAAAGATTGGAAATGTCCCGACTGCGACACAATCAATATCGGGCGAAGATGTGTTATATGTGGTAGTGAGAAGCCACCTGCAGAGGAAACTGTAAACATAATTCAGGATGAAAAACAAAAAAAATCTTTGATGGAGCCAAAAAGTAAGATTATTATTTTAAGTGCTGTTATATTAGCTTTAATTGTTAGCGCAATAGCTTTTATCGGCAATATAAAAAAATATGATATTACGCCAAAAACAGAAAAGACTTATGAACTTAAAGATTCTCAAAAAGAGGAAGAGAAGACAGTTTATATTGAAGACAGTATATATAAAAAAAGTTTCAACCTATCTGTTGATAAGCATGGAATGGACAAGCATCCTGAATTTTCACAAAAGGATAATGGTGAAATAGTTTATAGTGCTCCAATGAATTTTAAAAACACAGCAGGGCATAGCTATCAGGCTTATGACGAAACGGCTGCGATTAAGTTCTTTACCAGAAGAATAGATAAAAGTAAAACCATTTCTGATATAATGGCAGAGGAGAAGCGAAGGTTTGGAAATAGTATAACATATGAAACATCAGAGATTAATTGGTATGTATTTCTTGCCAAAACAAATGATATACAATACTATTACTGCGAAAAGCTTCAGGATGGTGAAATTGTTGGTTTTGTGTTCTTTTACCCAAGTGAGTATATAGATATTTATGACGATTATTTAGATGAACTTGTAAGAGGACTGCGTTTTCCACTTGAAGTTATTGAAATTGAGTAGATGAATTGAGGTAGATTTTATGCACACCCCACTTGCAGACAGGCTAAGGCCGACCAAGCTTTCAGAGGTTGTAGGTCAAAGGCATATTTTAGGCGAAAATAAAATACTCAGCAGTATCGTAGAATCAGGGAATATCCCCAATATGATATTCTACGGGCCATCAGGCACGGGCAAAACTACCGTTGCAAATATTATTGCAAAGGCAAGTAACAGAACCCTTTATAAGCTCAACGCCACAACTGCGTCCGTTGCAGATGTTAAGAATATCTGTGCTGATGCGGACTCGCTTATGTCTCAGAACGGGGTGCTTTTATACCTTGATGAAATTCAGAATTTTAACAAAAAACAGCAACAATCTCTCCTTGAATACATAGAAAATGGAAAGGTTACCCTAATTGCAAGCACAACGGAAAATCCCTATTTTTATATTTATAATGCAATCTTAAGCCGAAGCGTTGTATTCGAGTTTAAGGCGGTAAGTCCTGAGGATATAACTGTTGCCTTAAAAAGAGGAATAAAGATTGTCCAAAAGGACTTTAAAGAGAAAATCAAGGTTTTAAAGCCTGCTATGGAATATATTGCGGAAAAGGCAAACGGGGATGTTCGGCGCGCCCTTAACTTTTTGGAACTTGTAATAACCCACACTCTTCCAAAAGACGGGGAGATTATAATTGATTTAGACAGAGCAGAGGGGACAGTTTCCCAAAAGGCTTTCCGGTATGACAAAAAAGGGGACAGCCAGTATGATGTTATGAGTGCTCTGCAAAAGTCCATAAGAGGCTCTGACCCTGACGGTGCTATCCACTATTTAGGACGGCTTATTGCGGCGGAGGATTTACAGTCCGCTTGCAGACGGCTTATGGTTATTGCCGCCGAGGATATCGGCCTTGCCTATCCTATGGCAATCCCGATTGTTAAAGCCTGTGTGGATAGTGCATTGATGCTTGGGCTTCCTGAGGGGAGAATCCCTCTTGCGGATGCGGCAATACTTCTTGCAACGGCCCCTAAGTCAAATTCGGCTTATATGGCACTTGCAAGTGCCCTTTATGATATTGAAAATACGGACACGGGGGAAATTCCTCGTCAGCTCCAGAATATGAAATATGACGGAGTCGGGGACATAAAAAAGGGACAGAATTATCTCTATCCCCACGATTTTCCAAATCATTATGTTAAGCAACAATATCTTCCCGATAAAATTAAAAATAAAAAGTATTATGAGTACGGCGACAACAAAACCGAACAAGCCGCAAAAGAATACTGGAAGAAGATTAAATCAGAATAAGTCATATATTCTGTCAAATATAAGCTCTTTTTTCCAAGTGTTTTCGGCAAGGGAATTATTAAGCTCCTTTATCTGGTTAAAGTTTTTAACAAGAGGCAACTTTGCCTCTTGTTTTGCTTTATTTAAAAGCTTTTGCCCCTTTTCGTTAAACCCTAAAATTTTGATGTATTGGGGAGAAACCAAATCCTCTTTCGTAATTCCAAGGTAAGAATAAAGGATAATTCTCCTTATTCGGCTGTGGGCATATCTCTTTGACTTGATATTATCGCAAAGAGAAGAAAAACTGTCGCTTTTTATAGCGGCTTTTTTGATTTTATTCTCAAGCCCCTCCGAGACATCAGGCAAGGAGGCGATTTCATCAGGTGTCATTTTGCAAAGGTTTGCAATTATGCTCTTTTCCATATTTAAAAGAGAGTGAACTCTTGCATTTTCATAAAGAGGAATAAGAGCGTCAGGAACAAAGCTTTTTAAAGAGGAATTTTCTCCGATAAGCTTCCTTATCCCCGTTGCACTCATAAAAGAGGAGGAAATCTCTTCTGAGTTATAGTCACTGCCCTCCCGCTTTATTAAAACAGGTTTAATGGGTGAGTTAAGCTTTATAAGAGCCTTAAGATATTCCACTGCCAAAATGTTATTTGAGAATGAAATAATTTTTTCGTTCCCGTCAAAAACAGAGGATAAAGCCATCTCCCGTGCCTTTGCAAAGGGAAGTCCCTCACTAAGATATGAAGAAAGAGCGGTTTTATAATTCTCATCTTCGGCGGCTAAAATCTTTGCGATTTTTTCCATAGAGGAAAGGTCATCATTCTCTGCCCCAAAAGCAAGGTAATCAACCACACCAAGGGCGTCTAAGATGGCAACGCCCGAGGAGGCGAAACGCTCAGCGGTAGACATAGCCATAACGGTAGGAAGTTCTAAAACAAGGTCAGCTCCGCATTTTAAGGCGGCATCGCATCGGGTTTTCTTATCAAAAACTGCAATATCCCCACGCTGAACGAAGTTTCCGCTCATTAAAGCCACGACAGTGTCAGCCCCCGTTATTTCGCGGGCCTTTTTTATATGATATTCGTGTCCTTTGTGGAACGGATTATATTCGCAGATAATCCCCAAAACAGACATAAAGTTCACCTCTTAAACAGTTTACCACAAAATATAAAAAATTTCAACAGTAAGCCTCTTAAAAATAATGATTTCCCTTATTTACTAATCAAAAAAGTTATGTTATAATAATTTAAAGGAAATAGGTTTGGAGTGATAAATATGAAAGAACTGAGGAAGATAAAAATATTCAATCTTTTTATGCTGACTATTGCGGGGATTGTAAATGCCTTTGGTATTACGCTGTTTTTAACCCCTGTAAAGCTTTACGACAGCGGTATTTCGGGAACATCTATGCTTCTTGAACAGATAACTCCCCAGTATTTGACTCTTTCTGTTTTTCTTCTTGTATTAAATATTCCGCTATTCTTATTCGGACTTAAAAAACAAGGCTGGTTGTTTACTGTATATGCAATTTATACGGTAGTGATTTATTCCCTTTTTGCCTGGCTTATAACAGATGTTTTGCCCATTGATGTAAGCCTTGCCTCCCCCCTTGCAGGGACTGATTTATTGCTTTGTGCACTCTTCGGCGGGGCAATTTCGGGAATTGGAAGCGGTCTTGCAATCCGCTTTGGTGGAGCTATGGACGGCATTGAAGTTCTTTCTGTTATATTTGCAAAAAGGATAGGGATAACGGTAGGCACCTTTGTAATGATTTATAATGTGATTTTGTATATTATTTGCGGAATTATTCTTAAAAGCTGGATACTGCCCCTTTATTCAATTGTTACATACGGAGCGGCTCTTAAAACCATAGACTTTATAGTAGAGGGTTTTGACCGTGAAAAGTGTGCTATCATTATAACTGATTGCCCTGATGAAATATGTAAGGTGTTAGGAGATACATTTTCAAGCGGAATGACATATCTTGAGGCAAAAGGCGCTTATTCAAAGCAAAGTAAAGCGATGATTTATTTCATAGTGAATAGGTATCAGGTTATCCGTATGAAAGACATTGTCCACGAAATTGACCCAAAGGCTTATATAACCATAAGTGAAGTTGCGGATGTTTTCTCCAGTAATATTACAAAAAGCAATAATTAGTGTCAAAATGTTTGACCATAAAAATAAAATATTGTCTTGACAGAGAGAAAAATGTGTGATAAACTGTTAAAAGTTGATAAAGGCGATGACCGGGAACAAGTAGAGGTATTTGATGCTTTAAGAGAGCTGTCGGGTGGTGCAAGACAGTAAGATAGAATATCTTGAATACATTCCGAGAGCTGAGCACCGAAAGATTTTTTCAAGTAGGCTGCTACGGGGGTGCCCGTTACAGCACAAGGGTATTTTTGTACCTGTAAAGGCTGATGCTGTGAAACATCGGTAAACTGAGGTGGTACCACGGGAAATTCTCGTCCTCTGAAATTATTTCAGAGGGCGTTTTTTATTCCTTCTGAAAAAATAAGGAAGGAGCAGATGGTATGTTTGCTAAAATTTTAATGTTGGTAGTGTTTTTTGCGGTAATGATTGGCGTCGGGTTTTACTGCCGCCGTCAGTCAACAGGAGTTGCGGGATTTGTTCTGGGTGGAAGAAATGTAGGTCCCTGGCTTACGGCTTTTGCTTACGGAACATCTTATTTTTCCGCAGTTATTTTTGTTGGTTATGCAGGACAGTTCGGTTGGAAATTCGGTATAGCCTCAACCTGGATTGGTGTTGGAAATGCGGTTATAGGCTCACTTCTTGCCTGGGTTATTTTGGGAAGAAGAACAAGACTTATGACTCAGCATCTTAAAACTGCAACGATGCCTGAATTTTTTGGAAAGAGATATGATAGTAATACTCTTAAAATTGTTGCATCTTTAATTGTATTTGTATTTTTAATTCCCTATACAGCGTCACTTTATAACGGTCTATCCCGTCTTTTCAGTATGGCATTCCCGGGAATTGACTATTCTGTATGTGTAATTGTTATGGCAATCCTTACAGGAATTTATGTAATCGCAGGGGGATATATGGCAACTGCTATAAATGACTTTATTCAAGGGATTATAATGCTTGGAGGAATAGTTGCTGTTATTGCGGCGGTGTTAAACGGGCAGGGCGGATTTTTAAGTGCAATAACAAATATTGCAAAGGTAAATGACCCGCTTGTTTCCGAAACTCCGGGCGTGTTCGCGTCTTTCTTTGGTCCTGATCCTCTTAACCTTTTGTTTGTTGTTATTTTAACATCCCTTGGAACTTGGGGACTTCCTCAGATGGTGCAAAAGTTCTATGCAATCAAGAGCGAAAAGGATATAACAAAAGGCACAATAATTTCAACAGTATTTGCAATAATCGTTGCAGGGGGTTGTTATTTCTTAGGAGGCTTTGGCAGACTGTTTACAGACAATCTTAATGTTACAAACGGTATGCCTCTTGGTGGATATGATGCGATTATCCCGTCTATGCTTGAGAGCCTTCCTGAAATTTTAATCGGCGTTGTTATAGTGCTTGTTTTATCAGCGTCAATGTCAACCCTTTCTTCATTGGTATTGGCGTCAAGCTCAACACTTACCCTTGACCTTATAAAAGATAATGTTGTAAAGAATATGACAGAGAAAAAGCAAGTTTTAATTATGAGAGTTCTTATTGCGGTGTTTATCATTATTTCCGCATTTATCGCCTTAAATAAGGATAGGCTTGGCTATATTGCAGATATGATGGGTATCTCATGGGGAGCTCTTGCCGGTGCATTTTTGGCACCATTTATGTATGGTTTATATAGCAAGAGAGTTACAAAGGCATCAGTTTGGGCAAGTTTTATATTCGGAGCGGGAATAATGGTTCTTAATATGTTTATGAGAAGCTCATTCCCAACTATATTGCAGTCTCCCATTAACTGCGGTGTTATAGCGATGCTCGGCGGAATGATAATTGTTCCGATTGTGAGCCTTATAACTCCTAAAATCGATAGAGAAAAAATTGGACAGATGTTTGAGTGTTACAATAAATCTGTAACCGTTTCAGCGAAAGAATCTTTAGGAGAATAACAGTTTTAATTAGTGATAACGGAGGATTTTAATATGATTATAACTGATTTTCTGGAACAAAACGAGGCGAAATTTCCAAATGATGTAGCCTTAGTTGAAGTTGTTCCAAACATTATTTCCGAGGCAAGGACAACTTGGAAAGAATACGCACTTATCCCTCATAACTCCGAAGAAAGCGGAAGAGCGGAAATAACTTGGCAGGACTTTAACAGAAAGGCAAACAGATTTGCAAATCTTCTTTTAAGCCGTGGAATTAAAAAAGGCGACAAGGTGGCAATCTTAATGATGAACTGTCTTGAATGGCTGCCTGTCTATTTTGGAACTTTAAAAACTGGCGCTTTGGCTGTGCCCTTAAACTATAGATATACTTCAGATGAAATCAAGTATTGCCTTGGCCTTGCTGAAGCGGATGTTTTGGTTTTCGGGCCTGAATTTATCGGCAGAGTTGAAGAAATCTGCGACATTATTCCAAAGGTGAAACAGCTTTTCTATGTGGGGAAAGACTGCCCAAGCTTTGCAGAAAGCTATGATAAGCTGGTTACATATTGCACATCAAAAAAACCTGAGGTTTCTCTATGCGAGAAGGACGATGCGGCTATATATTTTTCATCAGGAACAACAGGCTTTCCTAAGGCGATTCTCCATAACCACGAGAGTTTGCTCCACGCCTGCTTAACTGAGCAAAATCATCACGGGCAGACGAAAGAAGATGTATTTTTATGTATCCCTCCACTTTATCATACAGGGGCAAAAATGCACTGGTTCGGAAGCTTAACAGTTGGCGGGAAAACAGTCCTTTTAAAAGGGGTTAAGCCTGAATGGATAATTCAGACAGCGTCAGATGAAAAGTGCTCTATTGTATGGCTTTTGGTGCCTTGGGCGCAGGATATTTTAGACGCCATTGACAGAGGCGAAATTGACCTTTCAAAGTGCGACTTATCAGCTTGGAGACTTATGCATATCGGAGCGCAACCCGTTCCGCCAAGTCTTATCAAGAGATGGAAGAAAATCTTCCCAAATCACGAGTACGATACAAACTATGGCCTCAGCGAATCCATAGGCCCCGGATGCGTTCATCTTGGAGTTGAAAATATTCATAAGGTTGGGGCAATCGGTAAAGCGGGTTATGGCTGGCAGGTAAAAATCGTTGATGAAAAGGGCGAAACTGTTGAGCGTGGCGAGGTTGGCGAGCTTGCGGTATTTGGCCCTGGGGTTATGACTTGTTATTATAACGACGAAAAAGCCACAAACGAAGTCTTAAAGGACGGCTGGCTCTATACAGGAGATATGGCTCAGGAGGATGAGGAAGGATTTATCTATCTCGTTGACCGAAAGAAAGATGTTATTATCTCCGGCGGAGAGAACTTATATCCTGTTCAGATTGAAGACTTTATAAGAACAAATAATGCGGTTAAGGATGTTGCGGTTATCGGTCTTCCTGATGCAAGACTCGGGGAAATGGCTGCGGCAATTATCGAGCTTAAAGAGGGAGCTTCTTATACAGAAGAGGAAATGGAACTTTTCTGCAAGGCACTTCCAAAATATAAAAGACCAAGAAAAATAATTTTTGCAGATGTACCGAGAAACCCAACAGGTAAAATCGAGAAACCAAAGCTTCGCCAGATGTATTGCGGAGAAAGTCTGGTTGCATCGCAGAATGAAATAGGGGGAAATAAGTAAAATGAAAAGACTTATGATTGGTAACGAAGCAGTTGCCAGAGGTGCCTGGGAAGCAGGGGTAGGGGTTGTTTCTTCTTATCCCGGAACACCAAGCACCGAGATAACTGAAAATATCGTTAAGTTTGATGACATCTATGTTGAATGGGCACCGAACGAAAAGGTTGCGGCAGAGGTTGCAATCGGCGCATCAATTGCAGGGGCAAGAAGTATGTCCTGTATGAAGCATGTGGGTATGAATGTTATGGCAGACCCAATGTTTACAGTAAGCTACATAGGTGCAAACGGTGGTCTTGTTTTCTGCGTTGCAGACGACCCAGGTATGCACTCATCTCAGAATGAGCAGGATTCAAGACACTATGCAATGGCTTCCAAAATTGTTATGCTTGAACCATCTGACAGCAGTGAGTGTAAGGAGTTTACAAAGAAAGCCTTTGAAATAAGCGAAAAGTTTGACACTCCCGTTATCGTCCGCCTCTCCACAAGAGTTTCCCATTCCCAAGGGTTAGTTGAAGAGTGCGATAAGGTGAATTATGAACTTAAACCTTATGAGAAAAACATCGCTAAAAATGTTATGATGCCGGGGAATGCTATAAAGCGTCATGTTGTGGTTGAAGAGAGAATGAAGGCTCTTGAAACATTCGCTGAAGACTGCGAATTTAATACAGTTGAGATAAATTCTTCTGAAATCGGTGTTATAACATCTGGCGTATCCTATATGTATGCAAAGGAAGCGCTGGGCAACAGAGTAAGCTTTTTAAAGCTTGGTATGGCTTATCCAATGCCGAAGAATCTCCTCCTAGATTTTGCCAAAAAGCATAAAAAGGTATATGTTATTGAAGAGCTTGACCCGATAATCGAAAACCATTGCAAAGCTCTTGGAATTCAGGTTATCGGCAAAGAAGTTTTCACTCTCCTTGGGGAATACACCCCAACAATGATTAAAAAGGCTGTATTTAATGAAGAAGGTGCGCCATACTCTGAAATCGAGGAGAACATCCCTGTAAGACCACCGGTTATGTGTGCAGGATGTCCTCATAGAGGAACATTCTATGTTTTGAAGAAACTTGGACTTGTTGTATCGGGCGATATCGGTTGTTACACTCTCGGAGCGGTTGCGCCACTTGCAAGTGTTGACACAACTGTTTGTATGGGAGCCAGCGTAAGCGGTGCTCACGGTATGGCAAAGGCAAGAGGCGAAGAATTTAATAAGAAGCTTGTTGCAGTTATCGGCGACTCAACCTTTATGCACTCAGGCATAACAGGTCTTATCGATATAGTTTATAATAAGGGTAATAACACAGTTATAATCTTAGATAACTCCATAACAGGTATGACAGGACATCAGGATAACCCAACAACAGGTCGGACCATAAGAAAAGAACCAACAAAGCAGGTTGATTTGGTGGCACTTGCTCACGCCGTTGGGGTAGACAGAGTTGTAGTCTGCGACCCATTTGACCTTAAAAACTTTGAAAAGGTTGTTAAGGAAGAAACTGAGGCAAATGAGCCATCAGTTATTATTGCTCAAAGACCTTGTGCTCTACTTAAAACAGTTAAATATAGTGGACACTGCAAAATTACTGACAACTGTAAGAACTGTAAAATGTGTATGAAACTTGGCTGTCCTGCAATTTCAGTTAAAGATGATAAAGTTGTAATTGATAAAACTCAGTGTAATGGCTGTGGGCTATGCATAAACGTTTGTCCTTTCGGGGCAATAGAGAAGGAGGACTAAGACTTATGACAAAGAATATTATGATAGTTGGAGTTGGCGGTCAAGGAACTCTACTCGCCAGCAGAATTATTGGTAAAACAGTTATAGCAGAGGGTTATGATGTTAAGATTTCCGAGGTTCACGGAATGAGCCAAAGAGGTGGGTCAGTTGTAACCTATGTTAAATTTGGTGATAAGGTTTACTCTCCTATAATTGATAAGGGTGAGGCAGATATAATTCTTGCCTTTGAAATGCTTGAAGCAATGCGTGCCCTTCCTTTCCTTAAAAAAGACGGAAAAATGATTGTTAACAATCAGCAGATAAACCCAATGCCCGTTATAACAGGGGCGGCAAAATATCCTGAAAATATTGACAAAAAGCTTTCCGAAAAAGTTGACTTAACAGTTGTCGACGCCTTAAAACTTGCAGAGGAGGCAGGAAACTTTAAATCAGTTAATGTTGTCTTAATCGGCGTTATGGCAAAGAATACCGATATTGCCTATGAAAAGTGGGTAGAGGTTATAAAAGAAACTGTCCCCGAAAAATTCTTGGAGGCAAATCTTAAAGCTTTTGAACTTGGCTATAATTTGTAAAAACTAAGCGGAACTCTTAAAGGAGTTCCGCTTTTTGTTATATATGGACAAATCTCTGAATAATATATTTATTATACAGAGAGGACGGAAGAGGATGAAAAGAAGATACAAAGCAGTCGTAATTGACGGGAAAAAGGTAATAAAAAATGCGGTTTCGGGATTTATAGGACTTGCTGTTATAGTCCTTATAATAAATCTTGCAAAGATAGGAGGTGTCCGTTTTGAACCGCATAAAGAAGAGGTTAGGATACCTAAAACAGGAAGCAATTTTTCCTTAAAAGAATTATTTAGCCCATTAAATATTGTGACAAGTGAGTTTAAAATATTAAAATATGCAAATATAGAAAAGACAGAAAGTGTGTTTAACGAAAAGGCAGATAGTCCTTCTCTTCCAAAGAGCGGAATGGTAGTAGGATTATCTGGAGAGCTTCCTATAAAGGATATTGATTCAAGCCAGAACAGGTCAGTAAAAGGGGATGAAATTTTAATTAAGAATGAAACAAG
>JAZROF010000037.1:0-14633 GCA_045648565.1 Clostridia bacterium
TATTTACTCCTTTCTAATTTTTGATATTTTACTTTCTCAAGAAAGTATGTTTTGCTGACTCTGCCTGCAATTGTGTGGTATCCTTGTTGCCTTAGTTCCGAGTTCATTTTTCGGATAACCTTGTAAGCATAGGATTTAGAACACCAAGTAATTGCCGTACTTCATCAACCGTTAGAAATAAATTTTCCATGTTTCTCCTCCTAATCTTAATAAATTTCAACTAAACCCATTTGACAACTCTGTATACTCATTCTTTATTAATTCTTATTTTTTTATATCTGCTTGTCTTGATTTGGGTTTGAGTTGATGCGTCATTATTATCTAATTCGTTAATGACAATGTTATTATACATTACTCTTTGGATAATGTCAAGTGTTTTTGAAAAATTATTATCGAATGCATTGGAAGTGATTGACTAACTCAAACGAATATGTTATAATAAGTATGATAATACAAAGAATGGAGCTAATAAAATGGCAATTGGAGAAAGAATAAGATTTATAAGAAACTTACACGGAGCTACGCAAAAATGGCTTGGATTAAAGCTTGGTTTTAGTGAAAAGACCGCTGAAACTCGTGTAGGTCAGTACGAAATTGGTGCAAGAACACCTAAAGATGAAATGATTAAGGATATCGCGGAGATATTCCGCCTATCGCCCCAGGCAATCAAATTACCTGACCTTGACAATTACAACGCTGTACTGCACACCCTTTTTGCGATAGAAGATATATACGGATTAACAATCAATATGCTTGATGATGAGTTCTGCCTTACACTTAACAGAGAAAACTCATCTTATTTTGCTATGTACGATATGCTTCGTGCATGGAACAAAGTTGCCCGCAAATATAGAAACGGCGAAATAACAAAAGAGGAATACGATAGTTGGAGATATAATTATCCGGAATCAAGCAAATAAGTATAAACATCAAATATGGCATTAGAAAGGTATTTATATATGAACACTTTGAAAGATTTTTTTGAAGCAATATGGTCACTATCCGCAGACCAAGTAGCTATTATTTCTTTAATTATAACCTTATTATTATTTGTAATCGGAAAGATTTCTGAAAACCGCTTAAAAATATATGAAACACGAAAAACAGAATATCAAAAATTACTAGATGTCTTTCAACAAATATTCAATCATGTTGGGGAAAAAACAGAAGATTTACACACAAACCCCAAATACAAGCAACAAATATTAGAAGCTGGTGCTTCACTAGCTATATATGGTTCAAAACGGTTATATAAAGAATATTGTTTTTATAGAAGATTAGCAAATGATGAAAAAGTCCAAAAAAGCAAATGGTATGACAAAGAAATGTCTGTATACTCTTTAGCAGAAATGTATCGGATTCTCCGAAAAGAAATCGGGTTGAATTATGATTTGATCCCATTAGACACCCCTGATGTTTTAGCTTTTGTGCTGACAGATTTTACAAAACCTGAATTTAAAAAGAAATTTTACAAGTTCCATTTCAATAAGTTTATTCTTAATTCTGCAATATTTTGGGGTAAAATCGAAGACTTCATACCATTAGTTTGGATAAGCAACTACATAATAAAGCCATTCTTTTTCACATTATTTTGTATTGTTAGATTTCCTTTTAAATTATGTATCATAACTCCATATAGACAATGGAAAGAACGCCGTATAAAAAAACATACAAATAAACACAAAAAGAGCTAACTGACGTCAAAATCAGTTAGCTCTAAATTTTTAATATTTAATGTTGCCAAATCGTTGCCATTTTCATTTCAAAATGCCCAAAAATGGCGTGGTTATGCGGTTTTCGCTCCGCGATTCGTCACTCCCACTCAATAGTGCCGATTGGCTTTGGAGTTAAGTCTAAGAGGACGCGGTTGATGCCTTCTACCTCGTTTGTTATACGATTTGTTATCTTATGAAGAACATCATAAGGGATTTCCTCAATTGTTGCAGTCATAGCGTCTGTTGTGTTGACAGCACGGATGATTGCAGGCCAACCTTCATATCTCTTGTCGTTTTTAACGCCAACGCTCTTCATATCAGGAACGGCGATGAAATACTGCCATACAGTTTTGGAAAGACCGCAGATTTCAAATTCTTCTCTAAGGATTGCATCTGCTTCGCGGAGAGCGTGGAGTCTGTCCTTTGTGATTGCACCAAGGCAACGAACGCCGAGACCCGGGCCTGGGAACGGCTGACGGTCAACCATATTTTCAGGAAGTCCTAATGCCTTTCCAACAACTCTAACCTCGTCTTTATATAAAAGTTTAACAGGCTCAACAAGTTCAAGCTTCATATCCTCGGGAAGTCCGCCAACATTATGGTGCGCCTTAACGCCATCACTTTCTAAAATGTCAGGATAAATTGTTCCCTGAGCCAAGAAATCAACGCCCTCAAGCTTCTTCGCTTCTTCATTGAATACCTCAATAAATTCTCCGCCGATGATTTTTCTCTTTCTTTCAGGTTCTGCAACATCCTTTAATAAATCCAAAAATCTGTCTGTTGCATCAATATATATAAGGTTTGCGTCAAGACCGTTCTTAAACACCTCTATAACCTGTTCACTTTCGCCTTTTCTCATAAGTCCGTGGTTAACGTGAACGCAGATAAGCTGTTTACCGATAGCTTTAATGAGTAGTGCCGCAACAACAGAGGAGTCAACCCCGCCGGAGAGGGCGAGAAGAACTTTCTTATCCCCGACTTGTTTACGGATTTCGCTTATTTGCTCTTCAATAAAAGCGTCCGCAAGTTCCTTTGTTGTAATTCTTACCATATCGTCAGGTCTTTTGCAAATTTCCATTTTTATCAATCCTTCCAAAAGCATATAAAATATTAAAAATATAATAACACAAAAATTCTTGCTTTTCAAGTATTTTCGCTATCTTTCTTTAACTTTTTTATATAAATTTTTCCCTTAAACACTAATAGTATTCACTTTATTTCAATAAAAAATCCTTTCGGCTAAAGCCGAAAGGATTTTTATTATTTATTCCTGAGATTCCTTGTTTGATTTTTTGAAAACTGCACCTATAATCATAATTACTGCAAAGAGTATGAGATAGAAAAGCACAGGGAATGAGAAAGCTCCGTTTGCTTTTGCACTTATGTATGGTGTGATACCGTGAGCATAAATTGCCGCAAATACCATAAACAAACATGCAACTGTTGCTATTATAGGAAGTATGAAACGCTTGAAGGTGCCCATATCCTTTTCCTTTATCATCCACATAATGAAAATCGGAATATACATCGCATAGATTGTAACGATTGGAAGTTCTGATGAGTCAAAGTTGAAAACACCAAACCAACCGTTTGTAAGGTTTGCACCATAGAAATAAACGAGCCATAAAGCACAAACGAACAAGCCCCAGATTGAAGAGTTTGTTGTCATATTAGTAGCTTTGTCAACCTGAGCGAAAGTTTCAGGTCTTGGGCCGTCATTACGAGCAGCGATTGCATACATTCCGCGGGTTGCACCAACCATAAGGCCGTTTAAAGTACCAAGGCAGGAAACTACAATACAGATATTAAGAATCGCTCCACCGATACCACCGAAGATATTAGTAAATGCTGTTGTGGCACCTTCCTCAATTAAAACCTTATTGGTAGCTCCGCCTGCTACACCGATAAAGTATAATATGTATGCCGCAACAACAATGAGTGAGCCGATGATAAGAGCTAAAGGAAGATTTTTCTTCGGATTTTTAAGCTCAGCGTTGATAGATGTTGCAACAATCCAACCCTCATAAGCAAATACAGTTGCAACAATTGCAGCGAAAAGACCACTACTTGCAGTTCCGCCAACAGCCTCTGTAACTACGCTTGTGAAGTTATTTGTAAGAGTGCCGTTTATAAAGCCTACGATAGTTCCTACGATTGCCATAAGGGTAATAGGAATTAACTTTATAATTGTTGCACTTATCTGGAATTTACCTGCGAGCTTTGGTGAAAGAGCGTTCATTGTATATGACGCAATAAGGAAAAATCCAGCCAGTGCCATAACTTCAGGACCAACCATACTCCATCCAAATAAAACGCCTAAATATCTTGCTGAAACCCAAGCTAAAACAGATGTCATTCCCGGATAATAGATATTTACCATAAACCACGCAAGGTAATATCCATAGCCTTTTCCGCAAGTAGCCTCTGCATAGTCAACAACACCGCTTACTTTTTCATACTTTGTTGCCATAGTAGCAAACTGCAAGGAACAAATTATCATAAGTAAGCCAGTTATTGCCCAAGCCGCAATACCAAGAGGCATATTCCCGCCAGTTGCAGTTAATACATTCTGTGCCTTAAAGAATACACCAGAGCCGATTACAGTTCCGACTACCATGCATATAGCGGTAACCAAACCATACTTTTTAGTAAGTTTTTCCATAAAAAACCACATCCTTAATAAGAATTTATATTTCCCTAATTATTTTTCAAAATTTTAATGTAATGCTTTTTTAAGTGCATCAACCTTATCAAGTCTTTCCCAAGGGAGAGAAACATCTTCTCTTCCGAAATGACCGTATGCCGCAGTCTGCTTATAAATCGGCTGTCTTAAATCAAGTGTCTTTATAATTCCGCTTGGGCTTAAGTCAAAGTTTTCATATACGAGCTTCGATAAAGCCTCCTCAGAAATTTTACCTGTGCCGAAAGTATCAATTCTAAGAGATACTGGCTGAGCCACACCGATTGCATAAGCAAGTTGGACCTCACAGGATTTCGCAAGGCCTGCCGCAACGATATTTTTAGCAACATATCTTGCCGCATAAGCCGCACTTCTATCAACCTTTGTCGGGTCTTTTCCTGAAAAAGCACCACCACCGTGACGAGCGTATCCACCGTAGGTATCAACAATAATTTTTCTTCCTGTGTGGCCAGAATCCCCCTGAGGACCGCCGATTACAAATCTGCCTGTGGGGTTTATGAAAATCTTTGTCCTCTCGTCCATAAGCTCCTTTGGAATAATCGGCACAATAACATTGTCGGTTATTTCTTTTCGAAGTAGCTCCATAGCAACACTTTCATCATGCTGAGATGAAACAACAACCGTATCAATTCTTTTAACTGTTCCATCTTCATTATATTCCACTGTTACCTGAGTTTTGCCGTCAGGTCTTAAATAAGGCAAAAGACCGCTCTTTCTAACCTCGGTTAAACGCATAGCCATTTTGTGTGCAAGATAAATTGCAGTTGGCATATAAACAGGGGTTTCATCACAAGCGTAACCAAACATCATCCCCTGGTCCCCTGCACCAAGGCCTTCGCCCTCTTCCTCCTGCTTAAATTCATAGGCTTTATTAACACCCATAGCAATATCCCCTGACTGTTCATCAAGAGCAGTTATAACCGCACAGGTGTCACAGTCAAAGCCATACTTTGCTCTGTCGTATCCAATCTCACGGACAGTTTCGCGGACTAATTTTTGAATATCAACATAAGCACTGGTCGATACCTCACCAACAACCATAACAAGCCCTGTTGTAACCGTAACCTCACAGGCAACTCTTGCCATTGGGTCTTCTTTATATATTGCATCAAGTATAGCATCGGAAATAATATCACAGATTTTGTCGGGATGCCCCTCTGTAACAGATTCTGATGTAAAGAGCTTTTTGTATTCCATTTTTAAACCTCCTCAATTGCTTTTATAATATCGGCTTGAATTTCTTCAATGCCTCTGTCTGCTGAAATAATTTTTATATTTTCTTGTGTCTTAAGCTTATCAAAAACATCAATAAAGTTTTGCCTAATTCTTCCCATAAGCTCTGTGCTTTTTTCATAAAGCTCCGCACTCTCTCTTGTTGTATCAATTCTTTCTTTACAAGTATTTGGATTAACATCTAAGAAAACGCAAAGGTCAGGCTTTAAAATTTCAGGGCATTTAAGATTTATATCCATAACCCAGTCCATATTAGAAGCCGTTCCCTGATAGGCAAAGGACGAATAATAATATCTGTCGCAAATAACTGTTTCCCCGTCCTCTAAATGCTTCTTTATACCCAAGGTGGGGTGGGTTATATGCTCAAGCCTGTCCGCTAAAAAGAGCGACGCCTGAAGATACATATTTTTATCTAAGCTCTCGGATAAAATACGCCTTATATAAGCCCCTGTTTCATAATACTGCGGCTCAGCAGTTATATAAACCTTTTCCCCTTTTTGGGTAAGGTAATCGGCAAGTAATTTTATCTGGGTGCTTTTTCCGCTTCCGTCAAGCCCCTCTATAACAATAAATTTGTTTTTCATAATAATTCACCAATTACTATTATACATACTTTTTCGACTAATTGCAAGAGATTTTGTAATTTCTATTGCTTTTAGAGTTAAATTATTATATAATTTAAAAAGCATCACCTTTAAAGGGGAGAAAAGTATGAAAAAAAATTCAAGTGAACGTGGGCTTTTTAACGAAAATCCCGATTTAATTGAAAAATGTGAAACCTGTGCTTTTGCTGTTTTTTTAGAGTATAGCAAGGATTGTCTCTGCTCAAAATTCGGGGCTGTTTCTCCTGAATATAAATGCAAAAAGTATAGGGTTAACCGTTTTTTAAGGCGTCCCCCTAAAAAGCGTGAGCTTAATATGTCAAAATTCAGTCCTGAGGATTTTTCAATAGAATAGCGGAGGGTTTCCCCTCCGCTTTTTTAATTCTCAGGAAGTTCAATTCCGTCTATTTTAAGCTCGCGATAGCCCTTTTCTTCCTCTAAACATTTTCCACAGCTGTCGCAGATTTTATTTATGTCAAGGTCGCACCTGTCACATTCCATACACCCAATGCAGTTTCTGTCATATAAAACACATCTTTTTGCAGGCATTATTTATCGCCTCCTAAAACTCTTGATATAGCTTCCATAATTCCAAGCTTTGACGCATTATAAACAATTCCGCCCTGCATATAAACATTATAAGGCTCACATATAGGCGCGTCAGCACTAAGCTCAATGGATGCCCCTTGAACGAAGGCTCCTGCCGCCATTATAACCTCATCCTCATATCCCGGCATTGCCCAAGGAAGAGGACTGACGTGACTGTCAATAGGGGACCCGCTTTGAATCCCCTGACAAAAGGCAATAACTTTTTCAGGAGAGCCAAGGCGAATTGCCTGAATAATATCCGTTCTTATTTCATCTGATTTCGGGCAAACATCATAACCCATATCCTCAAAGGAAGATGCACAAAGGATTGCTGTCTTAATACTTTGAGCGACAATATGAGGTGCCATAAAAAGCCCCTGATATAGACTTTTGTTAAACCCAAGACTTGCCCCGACGTGTTTACCAAGTCCCGGAGCTGTAAAGCGGTATCCGCAAAGCTCCACATATTTTTCTTTCCCTGCTATGTATCCACCGCTTTGGGCAAGGCTCCCTCCTGCATTTTTTATAAGCGAGCCTACAACCAAATCAGCACCAACCTCAGTTGGTTCTCTTTTCTCAACAAATTCGCCGTAGCAGTTATCCACTATGCATACTATATTTTCGTCTATTTCTTTAACGGTTTTTATTATCTTTTCGATTTCGTCTATATTAAGGGAGCTTCGCCAGTCATAACCCTTTGAGCGTTGGATTAAAACTGCCTTAACTTTTTTCTCATTAAGCTTATTTTTAATTCCCTCATAGTCAACGGCACCGCCAACAAGGTCAACCTGGTCATATAAAACTCCGAAATCACGGAGTGAGCCTGTCCCCTCTTCTCCTCTTATACCGATAACCTCTTCCATTGTATCATAGGGATTTCCAACCAAAGAAACGAGAGTATCTCCCGGGCGTAAAACCGCATAAAGGCAAATGGCAATCGCCTGAGTTCCTGAAATTATATTGTGCCTAACCATTGCACTTTCCGCTCCGAAAACATCCGCAAAAACCTCGTCAAGTGTATCTCTTCCTAAATCGTCATAACCATAGCCCGAAGTTTCCCCGAAATGAGCGTAGGAAATTTTATGCTTTCTAAAGGCATTTAAAACCTTAAGCTGGTTATGCTCTGCCACCTCTTCCACTATTTTAAAATATTTCCCGGCTCTATTCTCAGCCTTTTGCACCACTGAAATAGCCTTTGGGGAAATATTCATCTCACTTATCAAAAATTCTCTTGTATCCATTTTAATTCACCTTTTTTATATAGTTTAAAATTAGCTCTGCAGTATCTTTAATATCCTCTTTAAAAACGCCCTCGTAAGATTTCCCCTTATCTCTTATAGCAATACAAACACCGCCTGTGTGAGCACCTTTCCCCGTAATCTGAGGAATGTCTAAGAAAAAGCTTTCATCACTCACTCCGATTTGCACCTTTTCATTTCCGCTTTCAATCAAATTCTTTCTAACTGAAACAGTTGGAACAGCACCTTTTTCCTTTATGATTATAACGGGACCGTCACAGCATTTAACCTCGCCTTTTTCGGCAATCGTATTAACGGATATTACCGTCTTTGTTTCATAGCCCTCAAGCAGTGCCTTTAAGCCCCTTCCTGAAAACTTCTTTTGAGTTGTGAATAAAAAGGCAGTATTTTGGGCACTTTTCATCACCTCAAGCAGGACAATAATCGGGACGTATGTTGAAATGTCATTCCCGAATATAAACTTATCGTTTTCTTCTGTTTCGCAAAGAAGAGCCGCAAATTCACCCATTGGGATTTTCGCTTTTGCACCCTCTTTATCTGTTTCCCCTATGTCAATATTAAGGTCACTGTCTAAAATATCCTCGGATTTTTCGCACCGAACAACGCCAACCGCTCCGTTTAAAAACTTAACCTTTTTCCCAACCAATGACGAAACAGCCTTAGAGTTTGGAACGGCCACCTTAACCATTCCTCCATCTGTTTCCCCAATTTTCATTATAGAAACAGAGTCAATCCCGCACTCAATTGAGAGGTTTTTGGCATCTCCCTTTTCGCATATAAGATTACCGAAAACATCAGTTCTGCAAGTATATCCAAGACTTTCTCCATAACCTTTTATATATGAAACCATACTTTCTTCTCTTCCGCTTGGGGATAGAATGTTGAATATTTCCATTTATATTTCCTCCGCATTTTCAAGGATTTTTTGAGTTAAACTAAGACAGGACAAGTAATCATTTTTATTCATACAAGAAACCGATGAATGGATATATTTACAAGGAACGCTTAAACTCACTGTTTTTATTCCGCCCCCACTTATCGAAATTGCCCCTGCATCGTTTCCTCCGCGAGTTGATGCTTTATATTGCCATTTAATTTTATTATCATCAGCAAGTCTTGTAATCTTTGAAACAAGGGCACTGTTTGCAACGCTTCCGCTATCCATAATGGAAATTGCAACCCCACCGCCAAAGCACGTCACTCTTTGATAGTCCTTAACATCGGGCAAATCGTTACAGCTTGTTCCCTCAACGACTATGGCAAAGTCAGGTTTTAAATCATACGCCGCCGCCTTTGCTCCCCTAAGTCCGACCTCTTCCTGCACTACGAAAGTGCATATAAGATTTGCGTCCCAATCTTTTTTAAGAGCATCAATAAGGATACAGCACCCAACTCTATCATCAAGTGCCTTTGCTTTTATCATATCGCCCTGGGAAATATATTCACTGTCAAAGGCAAAATAATCTCCAACGGAAACATATTTCTCTGCCTCAATCTTGCTTTTTGCCCCAATATCAATAAAAAGCTCGCTTTCCTTAAAAGGCTTTTCTCTTTCTTCCTTAGAAAGAAGATGAATAGCCTTAAGAGAGATTACTCCTTTTAAATCACCTTTTCTCACTTTTTGGGATAAAAGAATACTTGTTTCAATACCCCCGACGGTTTCAAATTTCAAAAAACCTTCTTCGGTTATTTTGCTTATAATAAAGCCAACCTCGTCCATATGAGCAGAAAGAAGAGCCGTTTTTCCTCCGAGTTTTCCCTTTTTAAAGCAAATAAGGTTTCCCATATTATCAGTTTTAATTTCGGTGCAAAAAGGAGAAATTTCATTTAAAATTATATCTCTGACTGCTTTTTCGTTTCCCGAAACGCCATCTAAATCAGTTAAAATTTTAAGCATCAATCTCCACCTCCAAAAAAGCTTTAATAAGGCTTGAAACCGCATCAATATCAGCTATATCCAAGGCTTCAACAGATGTGTGCATATATTTCAGCGGGATTGAGATAAGAGCCGTTTTTGCTCCTCCGAAGCGATTCTGAATTGCCCAGGCATCTGTTCCGCTATTTCCTGAGGCAACCTCAATTTCATATTTTATATTCTTCGCTTTAGCTATTTCAATCAGCAAAGCCGTAAATTCATTATCAAAATTCGGTCCCTTGCAGATTATCGCTCCGCTCCCTGTTTTAAATACGCCCGTTTCGTCTTTTGTATCAGGCGTCATTCCGTGTGTAACATCTATCACAACTGCATAGTCAGGGCGAATTTCTTCAGCCAAAGTATACGCCCCGTGAAGTCCAACCTCTTCCTCCGAGGCAAAAGCGAAATATAAATCATAAGGTGAGCTTTTAACCTCCTCCAATACTTTTAAAACTGCGGTTATCCCCGCTCTGTTATCCATAGCCGAGGAAAAACATTCTCCTTTAACTAATTTCTCTATGCTGTTTTTAAAAACAATACTGTCCCCAACGGACACCTTTTCACAAAGCTCGGCAGAAGAAAGTCCCGTATCAATAAGCAAATCTTCAAGCTTTACAGTTTTTTCTTCATCACCTTTATTAGTTAAATGAGGTGGCTTTGCCCCGATAATTCCATAAACCGCTTCTCTTCCCAGAATATAAACCTCAGAGCCTGATAGAATTCTTTTATCAACGCCTCCAACTGGCACAAATTTTACAAATCCGCCCTCTAATATTTTAGAAGTCATAAGACCAATCTGGTCAAGATGTGCCTCAATCATAAGTTTTTTCGCATTTTTATTTTTGCTTTTTTTTAACCCGATTACGCTTTTAAATCGGTTCTCATAAACCTCATCACAAAAAGGCATAAGCATATTTTTTGTAAGATTTAAAATATTTTCTTCAAATCCGCTTACACCATAAGTATCAGTTAGTTTTTTTAAGGTATTAAAAGTTTCCATAACATCCCAGCCTCAGCATAATTTATATATATTATAACCTGTTTACTCGTCTTTCATAAATTTTTGTGACTCTAAAACCGCCATTTTATCGCATCTTTCATTTTCGCTGTGCCCGTCGTGACCTTTAACCCAAGAGAAATTCACCTTATGCTTTTCAAGAAGTGATAAAAGCTCTTCCCAAAGGTCAGGATTTAGTGCCTTATCACGCTTATTTCGCATCCAGCCGTTTTCTCTCCATTTATAAACCCAATTATTTTCAACTGCATCAATTAAATATTTAGAGTCGCTGTATAAAGTGACCTCACAAGGCTCCTTCAAAGCCTTAAGTCCAACGATTGCCGCCGTAAGCTCCATTCGGTTATTGGTGGTTTTAGCTTCTCCGCCTGAAAGCTCCTTTTCTGTTTCACCATAACGAAGAATAACCCCGTAGCCGCCCGGACCGGGATTCCCGCTGCACGCACCATCTGTATATATTTCCACCTTTTTCATTTATCCATTCCTCCAAAATTATACGGGAGCAAATCTGCCCCCGTATAAGTATAACATTTTTATGATTTTCTGTCTACTAAAATATGTAATTTTATTCAATTCCCCGTTTTAGTTTCTGAACCGCCTTTTTTTCAATTCTTGAAACATAAGAACGGGAAATTCCAAGCATATCTGCAATGGAGTGCTGAGTGTGATTTTTCCCATCCGTTAATCCGTAACGAAGTTTTATTATTGTTCTTTCCCTATCTGTAAGCTCTGTTTTAATATTCTTATAAAGCTGTTTTATGTGTTCCCTGTTTTGTATTTCATCTAAAATTTCGCCCTCACCCGTCTGCATAACGTCAATCAAATAAATTTGATTTCCCTCTTTGTCTGTTCCTATCGGGTCATTTAAGGAGACCTCACTCTGGGTTTTCTTTTTTGAACGCATAAGCATAAGTATTTCATTTTCAATACATCGTGCCGCATAGGTTGCAAGTTTAACTCCTTTAGATGCGTCAAAACTTGTTATCCCTTTAATAAGCCCTATTGTTCCGATTGAGATTAATTCCTCACTATCATTTACTGCTTCTGAATATTTTTTTGACACATGGGCAACAAGTCTTAAATTGTGTTCTATAAGCTTATCTCTTGCTTCTTTATCCCCGTCCTTCATTCTTTCAAGAAACTCCTTTTCCTCTTTAAAGCTAAGAGGACGAGGGAATGTATTTGCCCCCGACACAAAGGAGAGCAGCATCATCAGCGGTTTAAATAAAGCTTCTATCGCTTCAAGCACAAAAGACACCTCCATAATTTATATATGCAAGGCTCTTTTGATTTTTGCAAGTCCTAAAAAAGGACTGCAAAATAATGCAATCCTTTAACCGTAATATTCTTCTTTATATTCGCTCCATAAAATTTTTTCATCTACTTTTCCGAGCTTGTTTAAATACTTCTTTTTTATGTGTTTATATCGTTTTTTGTAGACTTTTTGCATTTTTTCAAAGCTTTTAAAGCCGAAAGCACAAAAACTAATTGTAAAATCGTCGCAGGAAGCTTCCTCAATTTCTTTTTTAAGCGACTTCTTCCAATTATCAAGATCTTTTGCACTAAGCATAGTTTTTAAAATAAGTGCCTCAAACTCCATAGGAGTTGTAAAATAGCTAAAGCATCCGTCTGTTGCCGAAATAATAATCCCCGGAGCTTTAATTTGAGCAACCCTATGATTTAATATAAAATCACCACTTGCCGATACAAAATTACTAAGTCTTGCATCATCACTAAGGTTTAAATAAGCATCACCATCGCCAATAACATCATCACGGGTGAGCTGAATAAGTCCGCCTTCATCAAGAACATAGCCTCTTGAGTCACCTGCCCATATAAGCTGTGCCAAAAGCTCCTTCTTTTCCTCTTTAAAAACAATAACACAAGCGGTAGTCGGAAAGCTTTTTATAAGGTCACCTTTTACCGTTTTATCTTCATTTTCAAATTTACTAAGCTCCTCTACATATAAGCTTTTTAGCCTGTCCGCATTTTTGCCGGTATGCGTTTTTAAAAATTTTTCTATGCCCAGAAACCACTCTTTTGTAGTTTCTGCTATGGTTTTAGAGGCAATATATGCCCCCGTGTGGTTATTATATGCCTCGTATTTTTTTGAGCCAATACCACCGCAACCGTCAAAAACGCCAATCACCCCTAAAGGCTCTTTATAAATTTCAATAAAACTATCCTCGCCACAGTTTGGTATTTTCTCTCCCCAAATAGTGAAAACCTCATTTATAATGCTCTTTCCCATTTTTTTACTCCCAAACTTCTTCAGCAAGTTTTTTTATTCTTTCTGTTCGCAATCTTGTTTCATTATGGTCTTTGAGTATATCAAAAACATCTCCCTCCTGACACTTGCCTAAAATCTCAAGAGGAATATCAAATTTTATATGGTTATCAGCTAAACAAACTGCAAAGCTTCCCTCAATTCTGTCAATTGTGAATTTCATTCTTTCTCCCCCTTTATCATTACTTTTAATCCATCGCTTACCGCAGTAATTGTTCCGTCTTTATCTGTTCTGAAAAGCTTTACACCACGATTTTCATAAGCTTTTAAAACACTATTGTGTGGGTGGCCATATTGATTATGCTCACTCGCTGAAATAATCCCATACTTGGGCGAAGTTCTTTCTATAAATTCTTCACAAAGAGAGGAGTCCGCTCCGTGATGCGGAATTTTCAAAACATCAATTTCTCTTTCATTAAGCTTAGATAAAATTTTTTCTTCAGCATCGCCTGTTAGCAAAAATGAGGTGTCATTATATGTAATCTTTAAAACAATACTGTAATTGTTCAAATTGTCATATTCCCGTTTTTCTGGGGACAGCACCTCTACCAAGGTATCATTATCTTCATAGATAATATCCCCTTTATATAAAGCACTAACCTTCATTTCCTTTTCTTTTATTGCAAGGAGTAAACTTTCAAAAACCTGGGTGGAGTGTGTTACCTTCGGCATATAAATCTTGCCGATTTCCATATTTTCTATTATGCTTTTAAGTCCGCCAATGTGGTCGGAGTGGGGATGAGTTCCAATAAGAAAGTCAAGCTTTTCTATTCCAAATTTTCTTATATATTCAAGGACGATTTCACCTTGGTCTTTTTCTCCTGCATCAACAAGCATAGTCTTACCATTCGGAAGCTCAATAAAGGTAGAGTCACCCTCTCCTACATCAATAAAGTGCACCCTCATCTCGCCCTCTTGATGCTTGATTTGCTTATTATCCTTAGCAATATTAGTAAATAATGCTGCTAATATTACCACCAAAACTATTAAAAAGCTATTTCTTTTTAGTGCGTTTTTCAAAATATACCTCTCCTTGATATTTCTCTAAAAGCTCATCATTTCCCATAACATAAACCGCCGTAGAGAGACAATCTGCCTCAAGAGAGCTTTTTGCTTTTATGGTAACGCTGTCATAATCCGCTTTGTGTGGATAGCCCGTTTTTGGGTTTATGATATGGTGATAAATCTCACCGCCAACCTCAAAATATCTTTGATAGTTTCCGCTTGTAACAACCGCTCCGGAGTCAATTTCTACAATTTTTTCATAGCTCCCTGTCGGAGAAAATGGAACTTGAATTCCAACCCGCCATTTTTTATC
>JAZROF010000038.1:0-46029 GCA_045648565.1 Clostridia bacterium
CCCGTCAAATCAGTTTTTCCGTTTATAAATGCCCTGCGGGTAAATTCTCCTGCCTCTGCATGGCGAACGCCCATATTTTGAAGCTCATCCATTATAAGCCTTGCAGTCATTGTTCCGCCGTGGCATTGGATTTCAACAACATTCTCTCCCGTATAGGATTTTGGTGCACGCATTATAACGGCAAGGGCCTCATCAATCACCCTTCCCTCTTTGTCCCGAATACTGCAAAGAGTCATCTTGTGACTCTCCAGTGAGGAAAACACCTTTCCCGATAAGGGAAAGGCGATTCTGTCTGCATATGTTGTGGCGTCTTCGCCACTTATTCTTATGATTGCAACGCCACCGCTACCCAACGGGGTGGCAATAGCACAAATAGTATCAAAAAATTTCATATACTTACCTTAGTTAATCTCTTTTAATATTTGTTATAATCTCATCGATAACTGAACGGAGGTCAGAGTTTTCATCAAGCTCCTTTTTAATTTTGCCTACTCCGTGCATAGCTGTTGAATGGTCACGGTTAAAGCTATCTCCAATTTTCGGGAATGACGGGTCATCTAAAATTTCACGGCAGATATACATTGCCACCTGTCTTGGAAGCACCACATCATTTGAGCGTTTTTTAGATATTAGCGAACCGCCCGGAAGCATATAATATTTTTCAACTTCACTGATTATTAACTGCGGAGTTACCCTTCTCTTTGGTTGTGACTTCATAAGGTCAGCAATTGCTTCAGTTGCAAGCTCCATTGTTATGTGGTTTGTCCTCTTTATCCCCGCATAAAGAACAATTCTCTTAACTGCCCCTTCAAGCTCACGAACATTAGATTTTACATTTTCTGCAATGAATGCCACAATTTCATCATCAAACTCAAGATACTCACTTTGGAGCTTACTCTTAAGTATAGCCATTCTTGTTTCATATTCAGGGGGCTGAACATCAACAGATAGACCACTGCTGAATCTTGTTCTTATTCTCTCTTCTATCTGAGGAATTTCAGTGGGGAGTCTGTCACTTGTTAAAACTATCTGCTTGTCCTTTTCATAAAGGGCATTAAATGTATGGAAAAGCTCTTCCTGCGCAAGTTCACGACCTGCAAAAAACTGAACATCATCTATTAAAAGAAGGTCAACCTTACGGTATTTATTTCTAAATGCCTGGTTTGTTTTCTCCCTTATAGCTGTAACAAGCTCGTATGTAAACTTTTCACTTGTTGTATATAAAACCTTACGCTTTGGATAATTTTCAAGATAATAGTTTCCTATTGCGTGAAGCATATGGGTTTTCCCAAGACCGCTTCCGCCATACAAGAAAAGCGGGTTATATGCCTTTGAAGGGCTATCCGACTCTGCCACCGCAAGACCGGCAACATACGCAAGTTCATTATTTTTCCCTTTTATAAAATTATCAAAATTGTACCTTGGATTAAGAGAACTCTCCGTGTGGAGCGGGTCATCCTTTTCATCTGCATTATCCTCACTTACTATAACCTCAATAGTTCTCTTTTTAGAGGTAACCATTTCAAGACAGCTTTCAATAAGCGAGAAATATTTAGTCATTATCATATTTCTGTTCACGCCAAAAGGAACACAAAGAACAATCTTTGCATCAGTCATACTAACCGCTTTAACGGGTTTAATCCAGGAATTAAAGGATACCGCCGAAATTTCATCAGCGAGCAAAGCAACAGCTTTTTCCCATATCTCTGTAAGCTCCATTTCCTTTATAACTCCTCTCCCTATCGGGGACAATGCCCCTATTATATCTTTTATTTTTAACATATTATATAATAGCAGATTTTGAAAATAATTTCAACACCCAAAAAGACCAAAAACCGCCCCGTTTTTTCTACATTTTCTACAATATACAAAATATAAGATTTTTCATTATTTTAAACCACAATATCTTCGGTTTTTTTGTCAAAAAAAATTTTTATCCCCCAAAAAATTTTTTTGGGGGATAACTTTTAATCTTCTTTTTTCTGTGTGGCTTTGGATAAAACTACTGTTATGAGAATTATTACTCCGATAACCGCAATTATTCCAAGCATTCCCATACCCATATACTTAAGATTTGCAACAAAATTCCACAAATTTATATTCATAAAAACCACCCTTTCTTATAAAAAGAAATTCAAGATAAGACCGCCTGCAATAACTGATGCAATCTGGCCTGACACATTAACGCCCATTGAGTGCATAAGCAGGAAGTTCTGTGGGTCTTCGGAGAGTCCCATCTTATGAACAACACGGCCTGACATAGGGAAAGCGGAAATTCCTGCCGCACCAATCATTGGGTTTATCTTCTTCTTGGTAAAGAGGTTTATAAGCTTTGCAAACAAAACTCCGCCTGCTGTATCGAAAATAAACGCGAAAAGTCCAAGTCCCATAATAATCAGCGTATCAACTTGCAAGAACTTATCTGCCGCCATCTGACTTGCAACGGTAATCCCTAAGAAAATGGTTACGAGATTAGCCAAAACCTTTTGTGCGGTTTCAGAGAGGGAATTTAAAACTCCGCACTCACGGATTAAGTTGCCGAACATCAAAAATCCTACCAAGGCAACAGATTCAGGAGCAATAATGCCCGCAACAACAGTTATGATAATAGGGAACAGGATTTTAGTGGTTTTTGAAACCTCTTTTCCCTGATATTCCATTCTTATCATACGCTCTTTTTTGGTTGTTAAAAGCTTAATAACCGGTGGCTGAATAATTGGCACAAGTGCCATATAAGAATACGCCGCAACCATAATCGCCCCCAAATATTTTGAGCCAAGCTTTCCTGCAACAAAAATTGATGTTGGGCCGTCTGCCGCACCGATAACCGCAATTGACGCCGCGTCGTTTATATCAAAAAATATTGAGGCTGTGCAAAGGGTTAAGAAAATACCAAACTGAGCCGCTGCACCGAAAATCATAAGCTTCGGGTTGGAAAGAAGCGGGCCGAAATCAATCATTGCCCCAATTCCGATAAACAAAATAAGCGGAAAAAGCTCATTTGCAATACCTGCATTAAAGAGAGTTGTAAGAACGCCCTCTTCCCCTATTACGCTGGCAAAGGGAAGATTGACCAAAATCGCACCAAATCCCATAGGGAGAAGGAGAGTTGGCTCCATATCCTTTTTTATGGCAAGGTATATAAGCACTCCGCCGATTATCCACATAACAATCATCTGCCAGGATATAGCAGAAAAATTTTCAATAAGCATTTCTATAATTTCCATTTTTATGCCTCCGCACTAAAATTTTACAAAACGATTATATCATATTATATTCTGAAAGTAAACATATTTTAACAACTTGCAACTAAAAACCCACAGGGAAATACCTGTGGGTTTTGTTTTTAATTAAACGAGTTCCAATACTGCAACCTCTGCCGCGTCACCGCGTCTTGGGCCAACCTTTATAACTCTTGTGTAACCGCCGTTACGTTCAGCATATTTTGGAGCGATTTCTGCAAATAACTTTGTAACAACGTCCTCTTTAGTAATCCACGCTAAAGCCTGGCGTCTTGTATGAAGAGTATTTTTCTTTCCAAGAGTAATCATTTTATCAGCCAACTTCTGAACTTCCTTTGCACGAGTAACAGTTGTTTCAATTCTGCCACTTTCAAGGAAAGAAGTAGTAAGGTTTCTGAGCATCGCTATTCTCTGGTCTGTAGGTCTACCTAATTTTCTTTGGCTTGCCATACTATTCACCTCTTTCAAATAATTCTTCACTCATCTTGAGTGAAACTTAATGCAAATAATTATTCTTCATCATTTGCAAGGGCAAGTCCCATAGAAGCAAGTTTTGCAATAACTTCTTCTAAGGATTTGCGTCCAAGATTTCTAACCTTCATCATATCATTTTCCGATCTTGCTGTTAAATCCTGAACAGTGTTAATTCCTGCTCTCTTTAAGCAGTTGTAAGAACGAACTGATAAATCAAGTTCTTCAATGGTTGTTTCCAGCACCTTAACAATTTTATCCTGCTCTTTAACAACCAAGAATTCTGTTTCCTTAGCTTTGTCTGATAAATCAATAAACAAGTTCAAATGTTCATTCATTATCTTAGCACCAAGAGATACAGCGTCCGGCGGATTAATTGTTCCGTCTGTCCAGACTTCAAGTATAAGCTTGTCATAATCTGTTATCTGGCCAACTCTTGTGTTTTCAACCGTATAGTTAACCTTTTCAACAGGTGTGTAGATAGAATCCACAGGAATTAAGCCAACAATCGGCTGAAGCATCTGCTTATTTTTATCAGCAGAAACATATCCTCTGCCCTTATCAAGTGTAAGCTCCATAAAGAGCTTTGCATCTTCGTTAAGTGTTGCAATGTGTAAATCACCGTTTACAATTTCAACATCAGAGTCACACTTAATATCTCTTGCGCAAATTTCACCTGCACCCTCGTGATTTATATAAACCGTCTTAGGGCCATCAGCGTGAAGCTTAATTGCAAGGGATTTAATGTTAAGTATAATTTCTGTAACATCTTCCTTAACTCCGGGGATAGTTGAAAATTCGTGATTAACATTTTCAATCTTAACAGAAGTTACTGCAACGCCCGGAAGAGAAGATAGAAGAATTCTTCTTAATGAGTTTCCAAGTGTTATACCATAGCCTCTTTCAAGTGGATCAACAACAAATTTTCCGTATTTTTCGTCTTCGGAAATGAAAACACACTCTACCTTTGGTTTTTCAATTTCTATCATATTAGCCCTCCTTAATTTTTACTCTTTTTTATAAATGTACCTTGTACATATTTTAGGGCCTTAGCACAGGATAAATCCCGTGCTATGCGTATTATTTACTGTAATATTCGACGATAAGATGTTCCTCGATTGGAAGATCGATATCATCTCTTTCAGCAAATGCAACTACTTTACCTTCTAATGTCTCTTTGTTCATATCAAGCCACTTTGGAACAGCTCTTCCCTCTGTTGAAGCGAGAACTGTATCAAACTTAGCACTCTTACGGCTTGTCTCAGCAACTGTAATAACATCGCCAACCTTAACAAGATAAGAAGGAATATTAACCTTCTTGCCGTTTACTAAGAAATGAGCATGAGATACGAGCTGTCTTGCCTCTGGTCTTGAAACTGCAAGTCCGAGTCTATAAACAACATTATCAAGTCTTCTTTCAATAAGTGTTAAAAGGTTTTCACCTGTAACACCCTGCTTTTTATTAGCAAGCTCAAAATAATGAGCAAACTGTCCTTCTAAAATACCATAAGCGCGTCTTACCTTCTGCTTTTCTCTAAGCTGAGTGCCGTATTCAGAAAGCTTACGACGACCCTGACCGTGCTGACCTGGAGCGTAAGCACGTCTTGTGATAGCGCACTTATCTGTATAACATCTGTCACCCTTTAAGAATAACTTCTGTCCTTCACGTCTGCAGATTCTGCAAACTGATTCAGTATATCTTGCCATTTACAATTCACCTCCTGTAATTATACCCTTCTTCTCTTAGGTGGTCTACAACCATTGTGAGGAATAGGTGTAACATCCTTAATCATATTAACTTCAAGTCCTGCAACCTGAAGTGCACGAATTGCAGCTTCTCTACCGCTACCCGGTCCCTTAACGTATACTTCAACATACTTAAGGCCGTGTTCCATAGCAGCCTTTGCAGCTGTTTCTGCAGCCATCTGTGCTGCAAATGGTGTGCTTTTTCTTGAGCCTCTAAAGCCCAATCCACCGGCACTTGCCCAAGAAAGTGCGTTACCTTCTGTGTCTGTAATTGTAACAATAGTATTGTTAAATGTAGACTTGATATGAGCAGCACCACGTTCTATATTTTTCTTCTCTCTACGACGTCTGGTCTTTTTTACTGCCTTTGCCATAGTTAATTCACCTCCTGAAGATGCGCTAAAACGCAAATTCCATATTCAATAAACAAGTATTATTTCTTTTTATTAGCCATAGTTTTTCTAGGGCCTTTTCTGGTTCTCGCATTTGTCTTTGAACGCTGTCCTCTAACTGGTAAGCTCTTTCTGTGACGAAGACCTCTGTAACAGTTGATTTCAATAAGACGCTTAATGTCGAGAGCAACATCGCGACGAAGGTCACCTTCAACGCTATAGTTATCAATTTCCGCTCTGAGTGCAGAAACCTCTTCCTCTGTCAAATCACGAACTCTTGTGTCCGGATTAATTCCGGTAGCTGCCAAAATTTTCTTTGATGTAGAAAGACCGATACCGAATATATAAGTTAATCCGATTTCAACTCTCTTCTCGTTTGGTAAGTCAACACCTGCTATACGTGCCATACTCCAATTCACCTCCATAAATTATTATTTTTTGAAAAGTATGGAGCAGAATTTCACTTATCTCTAGAGGCTTTTCTCCTCTAAAACATCAGCTTATACGAAAGTTTTTTAGTAAACATTTCAAAGTGGTTTATAAGCCTAACCCTGCTCTTGAAAATTTAAGGTTTGTCCCCTGTTTAGCCCTGCTTTTGCTTATGACGAGGGTTTTCACAGATAACCATTACCTTACCTTTTCTTCTAATTATTTTACACTTTTCACAGATAGGTTTTACTGAAGGGCTTACTTTCATTTTCCTTCACCTCCTATAGAAATTATCAGCTTTTGCCCATAAGGGCACTGCTAACCTAACTATTATACCAATAAACTCTTAACTTGTCAATACCTTTTTCTTTATTTGCTATACTTTTTTACTTCGCACGCCAGGTAATTCTACCCTTTGTTAAATCATAAGGCGAAATTTCAACTGTTACCTTATCTCCGGGCAAAATTCTTATATAGTGCATTCTGAGTTTACCTGAAATATGAGCTAAAATTTTGTGCCCGTTTTCAAGTTCAACCTGAAACATTGCGTTCGGTAGTGCCTCTAAGACTGTGCCTTCAACTTCCAAAACATCTTCCTTTGCCATAAATATATCCCCCTTTCTCTATTTATGTTTAAAGTTCTTAATTTCACGCCTGATTTCGGCATCTATAACTTTTCTGCCGTTTTCAAGCTTTTCTTTCAATTCCTGCGAAACTGTCCCCACAGGGCTTATATGCTTTAAGTTCTTCTTTTTGATTTTATCAATTTTATGAAGCTTACCATCACAAATCCCCGCAAGGTTATTTTGGGAGTATATAACAACATAGTATCCGTCCCTATCTCTCCCGGATATAGACTCTACAATATCTCCCGTCCGAAAACAATTTGGCCTTCCCATTTTCTCCTCCGTATTAGTCAATTAAAGTAAGTAAAACAGGCTCAGCCTCTGTTATCAAAACCGTATTTTCATAATGTGCAGATAGTTTTCCGTCTGCTGTTAAAACAGCCCACTCATCATCGGCAACATAGTATTCCTTCTCGCCTTGGTTAACCATAGGCTCAATAGCAATAACCATTCCCGCTTTAAGTCTTGGTCCACGGCTTTTTGTGATATAATTAGGAACATCAGGCTCTTCGTGAAGATGACTGCCTATTCCGTGCCCGCAGTAGTTGCGAAGAACACTAAAACCATTTTCCTCAACATAGTTTTGAACTGCCCCTGAAATATCGCTTATGCGAAAGCCCTCTTTAGCAAACTCAATTCCCCTGAAAAAGCTCTCTTTTGTTACATCAATAAGCCTTTGTGCCTCACTGCTGATTTTGCCGACACCAAAAGTTCTTGCCGCATCTCCGTGATAGCCCTTGTAACACGCCCCCACATCAATGCTGACAATATCCCCTTCTAAAAGAGGAACCCTGCTTGGAAATCCGTGAATAATAACATCATTCACACTTGCACAAACGCTTCCAGGAAAACCGCCATAATTTTTAAAAGATGGAATGCAGCCCTGGCTTCTTATATATTTATCAGCAATATCATTAAGCTCTGCCGTTGTAACGCCAACTTTAACCGCCTCTTCAACGCGTTTTAAGGCTTCTCCTGTTACTCTGCCTGCAATTTTCATCAGCTCTATTTCAGATTTTGATTTAATATTTATCATATCTCTACTTTCCGAGAGCCTTCAAAACCTTATTGGCTGTTTCGGAAATTTCCTCCTGACCATATACAGTTTTAAGCATACCCTTTTCCTCATAATACTTTTTAAGAGGCTCTGTCTGTTTATGATATGTGTTAAGACGCTCTTTAACTGTTTCAGGCTTATCATCTGCTCTTGCAACAAGACTGCCTCCGCAATTATCGCAAACGCCTTCCACCTTTGGAACTCTGTGCTCCTTATGATAAGTGCTTCCGCAGTTTTTACATTCAAGTCTTCCGCTTAATCTTTCGATGATTGTTTCATCGGGAACTTCAATGGTTAAAACTGTGTCTATTTTGACATCAGATTTTTGAAGAGCTTCTGCCTGAGCAATAGTTCTTGGAAAACCATCTAAGATAAATCCGTTTTTGCAGTCATCTTTACTGAGGCGATCAGATACAACCTCTATCATAACCTCATCGGGAACGAATTTCCCGTCATTTATATATTTGCCGGCGATTTCACCAAGTCTTGTGCCATCACTGATATTTTTCCTGAGTATTGCACCGGTGGATATCGTTGGTATATTAAAATGCTTGGAAAGAATCTCTGCCTGAGTACCCTTTCCTGCTCCTGGAGCTGCTAAAATAATAATTTTCATAACAACGCTAATCCTTTCATGTCTTTGCTAAATTATATTCAGAAATTATCTAAAAAAGTAATATTCTAATAAAACTCCACAAGGGGCTTGTCTCAAAGGCTTCTTTGCCCGAGACAATCCCCCTATTTACGCATTATTTTTTCTTATTCCAAAAATCCCTTATAGTGACGCATTACCATCTGAGACTCAAGCTGTTTAACAGTTTCAAGAGCAACACCAACTACGATAAGAATTGATGTTCCGCCGATTGCAAGTCCTCCCATTTTTACAACTGTGTTTAGGAATATTGGAAGAACCGCAATGAGGCCTAAGAATATAGCACCAACTAAAGTAATCTTTGATAAAACTCGGCTAATAAAGTCAGATGTAGGTCTGCCCGGACGAATACCCGGAACAAATCCGCCGTTCTGCTTCATATTGTTAGCCATTTCAATTGGGTTGAACTGAATTGCTGTGTAGAAATATGTGAAGAACAAGATAAGCACGAAGTAGAAAACTCCATAAGTTATTGTTGTCGTATCAAACACATTTCTAAGCATCCATCCCCAGAAGCCTTCAGAGTTTGCAGTAACCCCGAAGAAGGAACAAATTGTTCCAGGGAACGCCATAATTGACATAGCAAAAATGATAGGCATAACACCAGATGAAGTAACCTTAATCGGAATATGGGTGCTTTGACCGCCGTACATTTTTCTGCCAACCACTCTCTTTGCATACTGAACAGGAATTCGTCTTTCAGCTTCGTTAAATGTAACAACAAAGCCGATAACAACGATTGCAACGATAAGGATTGCTAAAACACCAATCCAGCCGTATGTGCCTGCTGTTGCGTAGTTCCAAAGAGTCATAACAAGCTGTGGGCCACGTGATACGATACCTGCAAAGATGATAAGGGAAATACCATTACCAATTCCCTTATCGGTAATCTGTTCACCAAGCCACATAAGGAATGCAGTTCCTGCTGTAAATGTTGTTACAATAACAAGACCACTTAAAAATCCTGGGTTAACAACTGCACTCTTTATCATAAAATAAAGACCAATTGCCTGAATAAGAGCCAAAACAACTGTTCCGTATCTCATAATCTGAGCGATTTTCTTTCTTCCCTCTTCTCCCTCTTTCTGCATTCTTTCAAGTGCAGGAATAGCAACGCAAAGAAGCTGAATTATAATTGATGAGTTAATGTATGGTGAAATACTCATCGCAAAAATTGTTGCATTTTGGAAAGCACCGCCGGATACCATATTGATAAATCCGAAAAGTGTATTCTCTTTATTTGCAAAAATTTCAGCCATTGCATCTGCCTGGAGAAGCGGAACAGGGATAACTGACCCTAAACGAAAAATTACAATCATAAGAAGTGTATATAAGATTCTTTTTCTAAGATCAGCAATCTTCCATGCGTTCTTAATTGTTTCTAACATCTTATACCACCTCAACCTTTCCGCCGGCAGCAGTAATCTTTTCTTCAGCTGTCTTGCTAAATCTCTTAGCCTTAACAGTTAAAGACTTTGTAATTTCGCCTCTTCCTAAGATAACAACACCATCGCAAATCTTAGAAATAATACCATTCTCCTTTAAAACTTCTGCTGTAACTTCAGTTCCGTTTTCAAGTTTATTTAATGCTTCAACATTAACAGAAACATATTCCTTTGCGAAGATATTTGTAAAACCACGCTTTGGAAGTCTTCTGTAAATAGGCATCTGACCACCTTCAAAGCCCGGACGAACACCGCCGCCGCTACGAGCATTCTGACCTTTGTGTCCGCGTCCGCTTGTCTTTCCGTTACCGCTTCCGTGACCTCTGCCTACTCTGAAATAATCCTTCTTTGAGCCTTCGCTCGGAGATAATTCATGAAGTTTCATATTGAGTACACCTCCTCTTACAGTTTTGATTTATTCTCTTTGGGCGTCTTTTACGCCTCTTCTACCTTTACAAGGTGAGAAACCTTAAATATCATACCTCTAATCTGAGCGTTATCAGGTTTCTCTACGCACTGATGAAGCTTTCTTAAACCGAGTGCTTCAACTGTTGCAATCTGGTCTTTCTTACATCCGATTGTGCTCTTTGTAAGTGTAACCTTTAATGTTTTAGCCATAGGTATGAACCTCCTATCTATTTATATAAGGCTTAACCTAAAATTTCTTCAGGCTTTCTGCCTCTGAGCTCTGCAACTTCTTCAATGCTCTTTAAAGCTGCCAAAGCTTCAACTGTTGCAGAAACAACATTTTTAGGGTTGTTGCTTCTTAAACATTTTGTTCTGATATCTCTGATACCTGCAAGCTCAAGCACCGCACGAACCGGGCCGCCTGCGATAACGCCTGTACCTTCAGAAGCAGGCTTTAAAAGAACTCTTCCTGCACCGTATTCACCGATTACTTCGTGAGGAATTGTTGTGCCAACCATAGGAACAGTAATCATGTTCTTCTTTGCGTCATCAATACCCTTTCTAATAGCATCAGAAATTTCAGCAGCCTTACCCATACCGTATCCAACATGGCCGTTTTCGTCACCAACAACAACTAAAGCGCTGAAACGGAATGTTCTACCGCCCTTTACAACCTTGGCAACACGGTTAAGAGTTACTACTGTTTCTTTTATATCAAGAACGCTTGCGTCTATACGCTCCTGTTTTCTTGTTCTTTCTACTCTTTCTGCCATTTATCTTTTCACCTCTTTTTAACTTAGAATTCAAGGCCACCTTCACGAGCACCTGCTGCAAGTTCTGCAACACGGCCGTGATATAAATATCCGCCTCTGTCAAATACAACTTCCTTAATATTCTTCTCTGCTGCTTTCTTTGCGATAAGCTCACCTACTGCCTTTGCTGCACTGCAGTTTCCGCCGTAGTTTGCTTTAAGCTCAGCGTCGAGAGTTGAAGCTGCAACTAAAGTTTTGCCTGTTGAATCATCAATAATCTGTGCATAGATGTTCTTAAGACTTCTATATACGCAAAGTCTTGGACAAGCCTCAGTTCCGGATATTTTTCTGCGAACTCTTGCGTGACGAGCCTTTCTTGCTGCCTCGCTGTTCTTTCTTTTAATCATTAAAATCGCACCTCCTTGCGGTTTAGGTATAGAAGTATAAAATCAATCCTAAAAATAAGATTATTTCTTCTTAGAACCTGTTTTACCTTCTTTTCTTCTGATAGTTTCATCAATATACTTGATACCTTTACCCTTATAAGGTTCCGGTGGTCTCTTTTCTCTTACGTTCGCTGCGAACTGACCTACCTTCTGCTTATCAGGACCTGAGATTATAATCTGGTTAGGCTGAGGAACATCAATTTTTATGCCATCGATTTCTTCCATTTCAACCTGATGAGAATAACCAAGGTTCATTACAAGCTTATTGCCCTGCTTTGCAGCTCTGTAACCAACACCGTTGATTTCAAGCTCTTTCTTAAAGCCCTGGCTCGCGCCTGTAATCATATTTGCGATAAGTGTACGGGTTAATCCGTGTAAAGACTTGTGCTCTTTCTTTTCACTTGGTCTTTCAACAGTGATTACATTTCCGTCTACCTTAATAATCATATCGCTGTTTAATTCCTGTGTTAAAGTGCCCATAGCACCTTTTACAGTAACTTCGTTGTTTGCGCCTACTTTAACCTCAACCCCTGCTGGGATTTCGATAGGCATCTTACCTATACGAGACATTTAATATTCCTCCTTTCTTACCAAATAAATGCTAAAACTTCACCGCCAACATTGTTACGGCGAGCTTCCTTATCTGTCATAATGCCCTTTGATGTAGAGATAATGGCAATACCGAGGCCCTTTAATACTCTTGGAAGTTCTTCGCAAGAAGCATAAATTCTAAGACCCGGCTTACTTACTCTCTTAAGGCCTGTAATAACCTTCTGCTTGTTTTCAGCATATTTAAGAGTTATTCTGATAACGCCCTGTGTTGCATCATCGATATACTCAACATTCTTAACATATCCTTCATCAAGCAAGATTTTTGCGATTGCCTTTTTCATATTTGACGCAGGAACATCTACGCTTACGTGTCTCTGATTATTTGCATTTCTGATTCTTGTAAGCATATCTGCGATTGGATCTGTAATGTGCATATTTTTTCCTCCTTTTTATAGGATTTTAAGAGTCAGTTTGGCTTTCCGCACTGATTATCTTAACCACTTAACCCTTTTTTGAGTTTCTTAATATTCTTTTGCGGCTACGCCGCCTCTTCCTTACCAGGAAGCTTTCTTAACACCCGGAATTTGACCCTTGTATGCCAATTCACGGAAGCAGATTCTGCAAATACCAAACTTACGAAGGTAAGCGTGAGGTCTTCCGCAGATTTTGCATCTGTTGTATTCTCTTGTTGAATACTTTTGTTTTCTCTGCTGTTTTACAACCATTGACTTTTTAGCCATGCTTTATATTTCCTCCATTCTTACAGAGTCTTGGCAAAATTCATTATCTTGTAAACGGTGCGCCCATAAGTGTGAGAAGCTCTCTTGCTTCTTCGTCTGTCTGAGCTGTTGTTACGAAAATAATATCCATGCCTCTAAGCTTATCAATCTTATCATAATCTATTTCAGGGAATATAAGCTGTTCCTTAATACCCATAGAATAGTTACCTCTACCGTCAAATGAATTCGGGTTTATACCTCTGAAGTCACGAACACGGGGAAGAGCTGCGTTGAAAAGTCTGTCAACGAACTCATACATTTTCGCACCTCTGAGTGTAACCTTACAGCCGATGCTCATTCCTTCTCTTAATTTAAAGGAAGCAACTGACTTCTTAGCCTTTGTTACAACAGCCTTCTGACCTGTAATAAGTTCGAGGTCATTCATTGCGCTGTCAATAGCCTTTGAGTTTTCTTTTGCTTCGCCAACGCCGATGTTGACAACAACTTTGTCAAGCTTTGGAATCTGCATAACACTCTTGTAGTTATACTTTTTCATCATAGCGTCTTTGATTTCTTTTGTATAGCGTTCTTCAAGTCTCATTTAACACTACCTCCTTCCGTAATTATTCACCTATTGTTTCTCCGCACTTCTTGCAAAAGCGAACGTGGCTGCCGTCTTCTAATACCTTACGGCCAACTCTTGTTGCTGCCTTACATTTAGAGCAAACATTCATAACCTTACTTGCATAAATTGGTGTTTCCTGGCTGATTATACCGCCTGCTTCACCCATTCTGCGTGGTTTTTTGTGCTTTGTTGCCATTGAAACGCCTTCAACGATAACCTTGCGTGTTTTTGGGTCAACTGACAATACTTTGCCTTGCTTACCCTTATCTTTACCAGAAAGAACAACTACTGTGTCGCCCTTCTTAACATGCATTTTAATCATATTCTTATCCTCCTTTCACGGTCGGAATTACTAAAATTCTTTAGTATTATAATACTTCCGGAGCAAGAGATAAAATCTTCATATAATCCTTATCACGAAGTTCTCTTGCAACAGGCCCGAATATACGAGTTCCTCTTGGTGTTTTGTCATCCTTGATGATAACTGCAGCGTTTTCATCAAATCTTATTTTAGAACCGTCAGCTCTCTTAACGCCCTGAACAGATCTAACAATAACAGCCTTAACAACATCACCTTTTTTAACAGCACCGCCGGGTGTTGCTTTTTTAACAGATGCTACGATTACATCACCGATGTTACCGTATCTTCTGAAAGAACCACCCAAAACTCTGATACACATAAGTTCTTTTGCACCGCTGTTGTCAGCAACTTTTAATAATGTCTGCTGTTGTACCATAATGGATTTCCTCCTAACTTAAAAACATTCTAATTTGAATTATCACCGAAAAGGTTAATTATTTAGCCTTTTCAACGATTTCGACTACTCTCCATCTCTTGTCTTTAGAGAGTGGTCTGGTTTCCATAACCATAACCTTATCGCCTATGCCACATTCATTTTTCTCGTCGTGTGCTTTAAGCTTATAAGTATTCTTAATAACCTTGCTGTAAACAGGATGCTTAACGCTGTCCTTAATAGCTACAACAACTGTTTTATCCATTTTATCGCTTACAACCTCGCCGATACGGGTTTTACGATAGTTACGCTCTATACTCATCTAAACACACCTCCTATTAATTAATGTCGGCACCGAGGCCCATTTCTTTTTCTCTTAAAATAGTTTTAAGCTTTGCAATATCCTTTTTAACCGCAGGAATTCTCATAGGATTATCCAACTGATTTGTTGCGTTCTGAAAGCGCAGATTGAACAATTCTTCTTTCAAATCCTGAATTTTGATTACTATTTCCTCTGCTGAAAGGTTTCTGATTTCACTTGCTTTCATTACTTATCACCTTCCATTTCCTGGTCAGCTTTTCTTACAAACTTACACTTGAGTGGAAGCTTGTGCATAGCAAGACGCATAGCTTCACGAGCTACTTCTTCGCTAACGCCGCCAATTTCAAATAAAATTCTGCCTGGCTTAACAACTGCTACCCAGTATTCCGGTGAACCCTTACCGCTACCCATACGAGTTTCAGCTGGCTTCTCTGTTACCGGCTTATCAGGGAATATTTTAATCCAAACCTTACCGCCTCTCTTTGTGTATCTTGTCATAGCGATACGGGCAGCCTCAATCTGGTTGCTTGTTATCCAAGCTGGGCTTGTTGCCTGAAGACCGAAATCTCCGTAAACAACCTTATTACCGCGGGAAGCTTTACCTTTCATTCTTCCACGCATAACTCTTCTGTATTTAACTCTTTTTGGGGATAACATTATTTCTTGCCTCCTTCCTTAACTTTGGCAGGAGCTTCTTTCTTTACTTTCTTGCTTTCTGCAAGAACTTCGCCCTTATAAATCCAAACCTTAACGCCGAGTTTACCGTATGTTGTGTTAGCTTCGGTAAAACCGTAGTCAATGTCTGCTCTGAGTGTCTGAAGCGGGATAGTTCCCTCGTGGTACTGTTCTGTTCTAGCGATTTCAGCTCCGCCTACACGGCCTGAAACTGCTGTCTTAATACCCTTAGCACCCATTTTCATTGTTCTTGTCATACACTGTTTCATAGCTTTTCTGAAGGAAATTCTTCTTTCGAGCTGTGATGCAATGTTTTCTGCAACGAGCTGTGCGCTCAAATCGGCATTCTTTATTTCGATTACATTCAAAATAACAGTCTTGCCTGTGAGGTTTTCAACCTCTTTCTTTAATTTTTCTATTTCTGTGCCGCCTTTACCGATGATGATACCCGGCTTAGCCGCATGAATAGACAAGCGGATTTTATTTGCAAATTTTTCAATTTCAATCTTTTCAACGCCTGCCTGGAAAAGCTTTTTCTTAAGATAAACTCTAAGGTTATAATCTTCTACGAGATTATCGCCGTAATTTTTCTTATCAGCATACCAGCGTGAATCCCAGTCTTTAATAACGCCTACACGAATACCGTGTGGATTAACTTTCTGACCCATGCTATTTTACCTCCTTCTTGGTATTATTCTTTCTCTGCAACTTTCAATGTGATGTGGCTTGTTTTCTTATTGATTCTGAAAGCACGACCCTGCGCTCTTGCCTGAACTCTCTTAAGAGTTGGGCCCTGGTCTGCGAAAACCTCAGAAACATAAAGGTTTTCCACATTCATATTGTGGTTGTTCTCCGCATTTGCGATAGCGGATTTGAGTAGTTTCTCTACAACCGGACTTGCTGCCTTTGGTGTATTCTGCAAAATACCGAGAGCAACGCCAACCGGCTTATTTCTGATTAAATCTATAACTATGCGTACTTTTCTTGGTGCAATACGCACATGAGTAACTTTAGCTACTGCTTCCATTTGCTTTAAGCTCCTTTCTGATAGAGTTATCAAAACCTCAATTATTTAGAAGTTTTAGCACCTGCATGACCCTTAAAGGTTCTGGTTGGAGCAAATTCTCCAAGCTTATGACCTACCATATCTTCTGTTACATATACCGGAACGTGTTTTCTTCCGTCATATACCGCAATAGTATGTCCTACCATTTCAGGGAAAATCGTAGATGCTCTTGACCATGTCTTAACTACAGCCTTTTCGTTCTTTTCGTTCATTGCTGCAATCTTGCGCATTAAACTTTCTTCAACGAAAGGTCCTTTTTTAATACTGCGACCCATTAGGTGACCTCCTTAATTATTTTCTTCGAAAAACCATCTGTTTTTCAATTACTTCGCATTTCGTCTCTTAACAATAAACTTGTTAGACTTATTCTTCTTATCTCTTGTCTTGTAGCCGAGAGCCGGTTTACCCCAAGGAGTAACTGGGCTTGGTCTACCGATTGGTGACTTACCTTCACCACCACCGTGTGGATGGTCGTTCGGGTTCATTACAACACCGCGGACTGTTGGTCTAAAGCCCATATGACGCTTTCTACCAGCTTTACCGATGTTGATGTTTTCGTGTTCACCGTTTCCTACCATACCGATTGTAGCACGGCAGTTAAGTCTTATAAGACGAACTTCACCGGAAGGAAGTCTTACCTGTCCGTATCCGTTTTCCTTAGCCATAAGCTGTGCAAAGTTACCTGCAGAGCGAACTAACTGTCCGCCTTTTCCCGGATTTAATTCTACATTGTAGATTAAAGTACCAACAGGAATGTCTTCAAGCATCATTGCGTTACCGGGCTTAATGTCTGCACCCTTACCGGATACAACTGTGTTGCCCTTTTTAAGACCTTCAGGAGCAATGATGTATGTCTTTGTGCCGTCTTCATACTGTAAAAGAGCAATATTTGCGCTACGGTTTGGATCGTATTCGATTGAAAGAACTGTAGCTGGCATACCATCCTTGTTTCTCTTAAAGTCAATAATTCTATACTTTCTTTTAGCACCGCCGCCACGATGTCTTACTGTAATTCTACCGTAAGAGTTACGACCTGCTTTACTGTGAAGAGGGCTGAGAAGAGATTTCTCAGGAGCCACTTTATCGATTTCTTCAAAAGTAGAAACAGTCATCTGACGAAGCGAAGGTGTTGTAGGATTATATTTCTTTATTCCCATGATTACATCTCCTTATCTTCAATATTTAACGCGTTTTCGCGTTAAACCGTCCGTTGTTGATTAGTTTTCAAAAATTTCGATTGTCTTGCTGTCAGCTGTAAGCTTAACTACCGCCTTCTTCCAAGCCGCACGTTTTCCGATATGAACACCCATTCTCTTGGTCTTTCCATCGTAGTTGATAGTTGTAACCTTTTCAACCTTAACTTTGAAAATTTCTTCAACAGCCTTCTTAATCTGGATTTTGTTTGCAGAAGGAAGAACCTCAAAGGTGTATTTCTTGTCCGCAACCTGTTCCATGCTCTGTTCTGTTATAATTGGTCTTTTAATAATATCGTGAGCTGTTAAATTCATTATGCGTACACCTCCTCGAGTTTATCTACTGCATCCTTTAAGATAATGCATTTTGTGTGATTTAAAACTTCGTATGTGTTAATTGCACCAACGAAAGTTGTATCAACACCCTTAATGTTTCTTGCTGACAAAACAACATTCTTGTCGTTTTCAGGAAGAACGAAGAGAGCTTTTTCGCTAACCCCTAAGTTCTTTAAAACATCAGCTATCTGCTTTGTTTTAATTCCATCAAAGCTCATAGCATCAAGAACGATTAAATCGTTATCCTCAACCTTTGAAGATAAAGCAGAAACTAAAGCGAGTCTTCTTACCTTCTTGTTTACAGCGTAGCCGTAATCTCTTGGCTTAGGACCGAGTGCGATACCGCCGCCAACCCACTGAGCAGCACGAATACTACCCTGTCTTGCACGGCCTGTTCCCTTCTGTCTCCAAGGTTTAATACCACCGCCGCGAACTTCGCTGCGTGTTTTTGTGCTCTGTGTGCCCTGTCTCTGGTTTGCGAGGTAGTTAACAACAACTTCGTGCATAACATCGCCTCTAACAGTTGCACCGAACACTTTTTCACTTAACTTTATATCACCGACTTTATCGCCGTTAATATTATACATAGCTACTGTAGGCATATCTTAAATCCTCCTTTCTGTGGTTTAGGCTTTTGCCTTAACTGCGTTCTTTATAACGAGTAATCCGCCCTTAGGTCCCGGAACACTTCCCTTAACCAAAAGCAAATTACGCTCTGTGTCAACTTTAACTAAATCTAAGTTCTGAATTGTAACAGTTTCAACACCATAGTGTCCTGGGAGTTTCTTTCCCTTGAATACTCTTGATGGTGAAGAACAAGCACCCAAAGAACCAGGGCCTCTGTGATAATGGCTACCGTGAGTCATAGGACCTCTGTGAGTTCCCCATCTCTTAATTGTTCCGGCATAACCATGACCTTTACTTGTACCTGTAACATCAATCATTTCACCGTTTTCGAATGCGTCAACCTTGATTTCGTCTCCAACATTCATATCAGCTGCACCGTCAAGCTTAAATTCTTTAACATAACGCTTAACGCTAACGCCTGCCTTTGCAAAATGACCTTTCTCAGGCTTATTAGCCTTCTTTTCCTTTTTGTCCACAAATCCAACCTGAACCGCACTGTAACCGTCGATTTCAACTGTCTTCTTCTGAACAACGCTGCACGGACCTGCTTCAATAACTGTAACAGGGATTAGTGTGCCGTCTTCTGCAAAAATCTGTGTCATACCAAGCTTTTTGCCTAAGATTGCTTTTTTCATAATTTTTCCTCCTATTTTTCATGCGCATCGGTTTATCTTAAACATACGCACGGGTTATTGGTTGACATTATGCCAACTTGACCAAAATTTTACCGTTTAAAAGCCAAGATTAGATCTTTAGCTCAATATCAACACCTGCCGGCAAATCAAGGTGTTTGAGCGCATCGATTGTCTTAGCTGTTGGAGCGAGGACATCGATAAGTCTCTTGTGAGTTCTCAGTTCAAACTGTTCACGGCTGTCCTTATACTTATGAACCGCTCTTAAGATTGTAACAACTTCCTTCTTTGTTGGAAGCGGGATAGGACCTGAAACCTTAGCTCCCGTTCTCTTAGCAGTTTCCACAATTTTCTCGGCACTCTGGTCAACGAGATTGTGGTCGTAAGCCTTAAGTCTGATTCTGATTTTTTCTGCTGCCATTTTAAACCCTCCTTAAAAATTTCCGAGCAATTCTTCGTTTTGCTCAATTTTTTAATCCGCTGTGCCGGGCGTTTCTCACAGCTATATAATAAAACCCGAACCTAAAAACCCTTGGGCTTGCGGTTTCGGGGCAACAGACACAATTACCTCAAGGAGCGACAGCATACCACTCCTATAGGAAAACTTGCACTGTATTTAGTTAGAAAGTGACCTTTCCGCCCGCTTTTTAAAACCGGACAATCTCCTCCGAAATTTCCAAACTCCTTGATTTATCAAGGGTTTGCCACCTCCGGAATCATCGTATGTCTTTGTCACGCTTAATTATTATACTACAGCCTGTTAAAAAAATCAAGGTTTTTTTGAAAAAATTTCACTCTTTTCCATTAAAATCACTTTATTTGCCGATTTTTTAACAAAAAACGGGGCAAAAATTGCATTTTTTGCCCCGTTTTTATTCACTCTTACCAATCAAATTGACAATTAAGCCTAAAAGTTCGTTAGTTTTTACTATAACTATTTCCGCAGACCTTATAGAACTCACAATATTTGCAGGCAGAAAAGTCTTTATCGTTGTGAGGGTTTATCCCTATATCCCCGCTCACAATCTTTTTTGCAGTTTCTCTCGCCTTATCTTCTGCATTCTTAATTCTCTGCTCCATTTCAGTCCTGCTCAGGCCGCTCGCCTTGCCGTGAGGAATATACCCTCTTCCTTCTTCCTCTCGCTTATCCATACTTAAAACCAAATTATCATCATTTAATATTATCCCTTTAATTTCAATCTTTTTTTGTCTTTCTTTTTCAATGGTTTCATTATCCGGCTCACTTTCAAAACCCAAGATAGGCTCATTCATATGAATATACATCATTCCCGACGGAGTAGCATTAAGATTATCCCTTGCGATACTTGCATAAACCAGAGGCTGAATCTGAACTCCCGCTCTTTCTAAGTTTTCATTGGTGTTCTTAACCGAGGATTTATAATCAACAATATTTATATACTTCTCTCCGTCAATCTCTGCCATATCAATTCTGTCAATAAAACCTCTTATAGTAGCCTCAGTATCACCAACCATAAACCTCATCCCCTCAAAAGGACCATTCTTCCCGATTTCTACTTCAAAGCCATAGGGACGATAGCAACTGTTGGCATAGAACTTAACAATTTCCCAAGCCGTTGCCGTTGCAACTCCAACCATACGAACAGCAATATATCTGTAATATTGTGAGGTTTCGTATAAAAGCTCATCGCTTTTTCTTGTAACCTCCTCTGCAATCTTTGAAATTTCTCTTTTTAAGTCCTCGTAGGTTATTTTTGAGTAATCTGCGTCACTTTCCTTAAGCCCTCTTAAATAAACCTCCAAGGTTTCGTGAAGAATTGAGCCGATATTATTCGCCTCAAAACCTTTTTTAAGCCTGTCCTTTGCATATAAGCCATAATTCAAAAAATAGGAAAAGGCACAGGCGTTGTATTTTTCCAGCTTTGATACGCTGAGCATAAGCTTCTCGCCATATAGCTTTTTAGCTGTGGCAACCGTTAGCCTCTCACCGGGCACATACGCTTTAAGAGAATTTATATAGTCCTCAAGCTCTCCCTTAAGCTCTTCATCTTTTACAAAATAGTCATATATAATTTTGTCCTGCTTGGAAAGTTTCTCCGTTTCACCCTTAACACGCACCAACGCACACAAGAGCGTTTTAAAAATCTCTTTTGGTGAATCGGGGACGCCGCTGAGTTCCTCAATTCGGTTTAGCTTTGGAAACAAGGTTAAAACTCTGTCAATGATTTCAGAACGGATTTTCGCCTTTCCCTCTTTATCCCCTAAAGGAACAGAGAGGAAAAACATTTCCTGTGGAGATGCTAACACATTATAAATTAAGTTCTGCTCCTCTCTTCTCTTAAAGTCGGCCGTCGGGGCAAGTTCTATACCATATTCCAAAAGCATATCACGCTCAGCATCAGAGAGCATACCATCTTCAATATAGCCTTTCGGGAATACCCCGTCAAGAAGTCCTAAAACAAACACCACTTTAGCGTCGGACTTTCTGAAGGTATCAATTTCACTAAAGGTTACCTGGTCAGAAAGAGGTGGGGCAATACTTATTTTAATCTCATTAAATGCCTCACGGAGTATTTCATAAAATTTCTCATATGTGATAAATTCATCACCCATACACTCTCTCATTTGAGTTATAACTGATGAAAAGTCCCTCCAAGCGCTTATATACTCAAGAGCAATGCTGTTTTTACCTTGGTTATTAAAGGCTTCCACTTTCTCTGCCATAAAAGAGCCAAGCTGTTCTTCTTCTATCCACACCAAAAGTGCATTGCAAATATCATCAACTGTCTTTCTTCCTTTTATCTTTTCAGAAAGCTCAATAACCCGATTAACGCTTAGTCTTTTCACCTTATTAACCGTTTCAAGAGAAATCCTCTCCTCATCAGGTGAAAAAGTCCAGTCCTCTTTACTGTTCCAATACTTATGCGTTATATTTGAAGCCAGGACATAATTTTCAAAAATGTCCGCCTCCTCTTTGGTATAGCCATTTTTTGAAAATCTCACAACGGGCATAATTCTCTCATAGGAAAATCCGTATGCCAGAATTTCAACAACTGATAAAATCTTTCTTATAAAGGAATTTTTGGATAAGCTCTTTTGCTTGTTTATATAGCAACTTATCCCTTGCTCCGAAAATACTGCCGAAACGGATGAAATATAACTCTCGGTATTTCTGGCTAAAATAAGAAAATCCTTGTGCCTGTATCCCTTGGTTCGGCAAAGCATAGAAATAAGCTCTGCACATTTTTTCACTTCGTCGTAGCTATCCTTAGCCGTAATTAAAGAAATATTTTGAGTTTCTTCCTTATATATATTGTCGGGATATTTAAAGTAGTTATTTTTAAGATGGTTAAGCTCTGCATTTTTATTAGCTTCGTTCTTTAAGTAAATGCAACTTCCCATCTCAATTCCAATTTGCATCGCCTTATCCTTTATTTTGTCAAAGGTGTGAACTGCCGATGAGAAAATCCCGTCAGTTTTATCTAAAGTATCTGTGCAAAGGGATATAGTCACATCTGCTACTCCCATAATTTCAGTTATGGCAAGGTGTTCAACGGGGGTAAAGCTCTTAAACCCCGAAATAAAAAACTCTCCCTCAAAAAGCCCGCTTTTTTTAATCCCCGAAAGGGCGGAAATTAAATTTTCCTCCGCATCGGCATACTTATTCTTAATAAGATTATCATATTCCTCATAAATCATAGCAATATCAGAAAGCTTTTTGGAAAACTCAGTCTCCGGTTCTTTTTTTGATGCCTCTTTTAAAGCATCAACTGTTACGCCATATCTTTTAAGCTCAGAAATAAGCTTTGCCGTCATTTGTGCAAAGCCACGCTGATGGACGTTTCGCCCGTAATACTGGAGGCGTTTTTCAAGTATTTGCATAGTGCGTTCGGAGGCAAAAAGCTTTCCCGCCTTATCGATATACTTAAGGCGAAGTGGCCCAACCTCATTAAAAACCATATTACAAAGCCTTGAAAAGGTTAACACCTCAACCAAAAGCTGAGATGAAAGCCCTAAGGTTTTAATCATTCTTTGCTCCTCGTCCATTGAGGATTGTTCAGGCACCAAAATAAAAGACTTTTTATTGTCCCTTATATTCTCTCGAATTCTATCGTATATATATTCAGTTTTTCCTGAGCCTTTTTGCCCATAAATACACTTTAACATAAACTTCACCTAAATTTATTTTAGCATATGAAAACATTTTTTGCAACAAAAAAGCGAAAACGGAAAACCGCTTTCGCTTTTGTTTTTTATGAATTAAATAATACCCTGAGCCATCATAGCTTCAGCAACCTTTTCAAAGCCTGCAATATTTGCACCTGCAATTAAGTTGCCTTCCATACCATAACGCTTTGCAGCACTGCTACAGTTGTTATAGATATTAACCATAATGCCGTGAAGCTTTTCGTCAACCTCTTCTTTTGACCAGGAAAGACGCATACTGTTCTGGCTCATTTCAAGAGCAGAAACTGCAACACCGCCGGCATTAACAGCCTTAGACGGAGCAACAACAACGCCATTTTCCAAAAGATATGCAACCGCCTCAGCAGTTGTTGGCATATTTGAAACCTCTATGTAATACTTTGTTCCGTTTGCAACAATCTTCTTAGCGTCTTCAATTCTAACTTCGTTCTGAGTTGCGCAAGGAAGAACAACATCAACCTTAACACCCCATGGCTTTTCGCCTGCAAAGAACTTAGCACCGAACTTAGTTGCATAGTCTTCAACCTTATCACGGCCGGAAGCTCTCATTTCAAGCATATAAGCCGCCTTTTCTTCAGTGATGCCATTCTCGTCATAAACATAACCATCAGGACCGGAAATTGTTAAAACCTTACCTCCAAGCTGATTAATCTTAAGAACTGCACCCCAAGCAACATTACCAAAGCCTGAAACTGCAAAGGTCTTACCCTTAATGCTTTCTCCATAGCCCTTTAAAACTTCATCACAGAAGTAAACTGCGCCAAAGCCTGTTGCTTCAGGACGAATTAAGCTACCGCCGTAGGAAATGCCCTTTCCTGTTAATACTGCATTTTCAAAGTTGTTGCAAATTCTCTTATACTGACCGAAAAGGTAGCCGATTTCTCTTGCACCAACGCCAATATCACCAGCCGGAACGTCAACGTGTGAGCCGATATGACGGGAAAGCTCTGTCATAAAGCTCTGACAAAATCTCATAATTTCGCCGTCACTCTTACCTCTTGGGTCAAAATCACTACCACCCTTACCTCCGCCGATCGGAAGACCTGTTAAAGAGTTTTTAAAGGTCTGCTCAAAACCTAAGAACTTAATAATTCCAAGATAAACAGACGGATGGAAACGAAGACCACCCTTATAAGGACCGATTGCACTGTTAAACTGAACACGAAAACCTCGGTTTACCTGAACATTTCCATTGTCGTCAACCCACGGAACTCTGAAACTGATTGTTCTTTCAGGTTCAACAATTCTTTCAATAAGCCCTGTCTTTTCATACTCAGGATGAGCCTCAATAACAGGCTCTAAGGACTCTAAAACCTCTTCAACTGCCTGATGAAATTCAGGTTCCCCTGCGTTTCTCTTAACGACAGCTTCCATAACTTTCTTAAGATACTCATTCTTAATCATATATATACCCCTTTTCCGTTGCATAGTGCAACTAATAAATCTATGTCATCTATAATACTACATTTTTCTAAATTTTTCAATAGTCTTGCAAAATTTTTTTCTTTTTTCAAGGTGTCCAAATTATGACACACTTTTCCTGCTATAATCAAAACATAGAAAGGCGGTAGTAATTATGAAAAACACAAAAAATTTTTTTAAGCTTATGATTTTTGCAGGCATATTTATCATTTTAGGAACAGCAGGGGCAAGTGATTTAGGAAGGATTGCCTTATCGGAAATTTTTTCACAAATCACCCTTGGTTTCATTCTTATTATTTCCGGCAAAACAGGACTTAAAATATTAAAAGCCATCTCCGTCCCTAAACGCAAAGCACATCTTAAAATAAAAAGGAAAGCTCAGCCCTGTCCTTTAAGAGCTGCATAAGGAGGAAAGAAATATGAAAGGATATGACACACAGTTCGGTTATATGGGATATGTTGACGGAAAATATATTCTTTTCGCAACAGTAGAAGATTACCTGGAATACTTAAACTAAAAAGGAGCGTTTTAACGCTCCTTTTAATTTATTAAAAGCATAAATGCCGTGAGTATTATTACAAATCCAAAATTATATAAGGAAAACTTTCCTATATATTTAAGGGTTTCACCCGGATTATGCTTAATATATTCCCGAAAGGTTATAAGTGATGCAAGGGAAGCAATAAGAGTTCCCGCTCCGCCGATGTTTACTCCAAGCAACAACTCCTTATAATTATCCGTAAACTGAGATAAAAGAATTGCCGATGGGACATTGCTTATAAACTGGCAGGAAATAACTGAAAATACCATTGTACTTTTTTCAAGAAAGCTTGAAAAAAGCTCTCTCACCGCTCCCACTCTTGCCATATTTCCTGAAAAGATAAAGAAAAAGACAAATGTTAAAAGAAGCGGATAATCCACCATTTTAAGTGCTTTTCTATCAGTGAAGAGCAGCACTGCGGGAATTACTATAAGTCCAAGCCAATAAGGAATTCCGCGAAAAACAATCAAAATTGCAAAGGCAAACAGTATTAAATAAAGACTAACCTTTTTAGGGTTTTGAGGAGTTTTCTCTTCATCAATTCTAAGAGGTTCGTTTTTAACCATAATGTAGCACAAAACTGTAATCAGCACCACTGACAAAATAAATGGCGGGGCCATAATCCCCATAAACTCCAATGTGGGAATATGGAATTTACTGTAGATATATAAGTTCTGAGGATTCCCAAAGGGAGTCAGCATTCCACCTAAATTTGCCGCGATATTTTGCATTATAAAGGTAAAAGCCATATACTTTTCCTTATCCGTTGTCACTAAAACATAATACCCAAGAGGCAAAAAGGTGAGAAGTGCCATATCGTTTGCAATAAGCATTGAGCCGATAAAGGTTATGTAAACAAGAGCCCGAACGCTCGCCCTTGCCGTTTTAAATTTTTGGACTATGCCTTTTGCCAAAATATAGAAAAAGTTTATATTTTTAAGAGCACAAACCACCGCCAAGGTGCAAAACAGACAAGTCAGAGTTTTAAAATCGAAATAGGAAATATACTCACTGTCAGGCACAACGATAAAGCTTGTTACCGTAGCTGCCAAAAGTGCAATCACCATAACTATATTCTTTTTTACAAAGCTTATTATACTGTTTTGCATCTTTTTAATTCCTTATTCAAAAAGTGAAATTTGGCTTGTTTCAGGAAGAGAGTCAAGACAACCGTTCTCCGCCAAAGTTTCCATAACGCTTTTGTTAACCTTAGCACGGTTTTTAAGGTCCTCACGGGAAACAAACTCTCCTTGTTTTCTCGCTTCCATAATGCTCTCTGCCGCCGCAGTTCCAACCCCGCCAAAGGCATTAAGGGGCGGAAGAATTTTCCCGTCAACCTTTAAAAACTTACTTGCGTGGGATTTATAAATATCTACGGGCAAAAATTCAATTCCCCTTTGATACATTTCGTGAACAAGCTCCATAATGGTAAATAGGCTCTTTTCCGTTGCGGATAAGTTCTGAGCGTGTTTTAATTTTTGCATTTCTGAAACCAAAACACTATCGCCTTTTGCCATAATTGCCGCATCAAAAAGGTCGGCACGAACGGTAAAGTATGCAATATAAAATTCAATTGGGTAGTGCACCTTAAAATATGCAACACGAAATCCCATCATAACATAAGCCGCCGCGTGAGCTTTCGGGAACATATACTTAATCTTTTTACAGGACTCAATATACCAACTTGGTACATCATTTTCAATCATAGCGTCCTCATATTCTTTTGGCATTCCCTCTTTTGCCGCTCTTCCTTTTCGGACGAACTCCATAATCTTAAATGCCATCTGAGGTTCAAGTCCTTTTAATATGAGATAGGTCATAATATCGTCACGAAGACCGATAACCTCAGAAAGTGAGGCAATTCCCTTTTTAACTAAATCCTGAGCATTGTTAAGCCAAACATCTGTTCCGTGGGAAAGACCTGCTATAATTACAAGCTCATAGAAAGTTGTGGGAAGAGTATCAAGAAGCATCTGACGGGTAAAAGATGTTCCGAATTCGGGGATGCCGAAAGTTCCAACCTTACTGTCAATTTGCTCAGGCGTTACCCCGATTGCATCTGTGCTTTTGAATATACTCATAGTCTTGGGGTCATCAAGAGGGATTTCAAGGGCATTAACCCCTGTTAAATCCTCAAGCATACGAATTGTTGATGGGTCATCGTGGCCAAGTATATCAAGCTTTAAAAGATTATCGTGAATTGAGTGGAAGTCAAAATGGGTTGTTATTATTCCCGAATCCTTTTTATCTGCAGGGTGCTGAATGGGGCAAAAATCGTGAATATCCATATCTTTCGGGCAGACGATAACGCCGCCGGGATGCTGCCCTGTTGTGTTCTTAACATTTTCCATTCCCTCAGACACTCTCTTAATTTCAGCCATGGGGGCGTTTATTCCCTTTTTCTCGTAATACTTTTTAGCAAAGCCAATGGCAGTTTTTTCGGCGATAGTGCCTATTGTTCCCGCTTTAAACACAAAGCCCTCCCCAAAAAGCTCTTCAACATATTTATGGGCAGTTGCCTGATACTCACCTGAAAAGTTAAGGTCGATATCAGGGACTTTATCCCCCTTAAAGCCAAGGAATGTTTCAAAAGGAATGTTAAAGCCATCCTTTTTCATTTCCTCACCACACTCAGGGCAAGTCTTATGAGGCATATCAATTCCAATTGTGTATTCGCCTTTGTCAAAAAACTCGCTATGCTTACATTTTGGGCAAATATAATGAGGGCAGAGGGCATTAACCTCGGTTATTCCTGCAAGGAACGCCGCAAATGACGAGCCGACAGAGCCTCGGGAGCCAACCAAATATCCTGCCTCATTGGACTTTTTAACTAGCTTATGGGCAATCATATACATAACCGAATAGCCGTATCCCAAAATACAGTTAAGCTCTTTTTCCATTCTGTCTTTAACAATCTCGGGAAGCGGATTTCCGTAAATCTCAAAAGCTTTCCTGCGGCACATTTCCTCTAAATCCCGCTCACTGTTTTCAATGGTGGGTGTAAACAATCCCGTTCGGAGCGGTTTTAAGTTTTCAATCATATCCGCAATATAGTTAGTATTTTTGATTACTACTTCTCTTGCCTTTTCCTCACCAAGATATGAAAACTCATCAAGCATTTCCTCTGTTGTTCTAAAGTATAGAGGTGCTTGAAAATCCGCGTCGCTGTAGCCTTGTGCCCCTTGAAGAACCTGACGGTATAAAGCGTCCGACGGGTCCATAAAATGAACATCACAGGTTGCAACAACCTTTTTATTAAGCTTGTCTCCAAGTGAAACAATTTTTCTGTTTATATTTTTAAGGTCTTCAACGCTTGAAACCAAGCCCTCACGAAGCATAAAGTCATTGTTTCCAAGAGGCTGAATTTCAAGATAGTCATAAAACCTTGCCAAGCTTTCAATTTCCTTATCCGTTTTCCCCTCGCGGATTGCCTTATAAATTTCGCCCTGCTCACAAGCCGAGCCTATAATAAGCCCGTCACGATGTTTTAAAAGCTCACTTTTTGGAATTCTCGGCCTTTTATAAAAATATTCAAGATTTGATTTTGAAATAAGACGATAGAGATTTTTTATTCCCGTCATATTTTTCGCAAGTAAAATAATGTGGTGATACTGTTGCTTCAAGAACTCAGGTCGGGAGTTTATATCATAATCCTCCCCCTCTTTTGCCCTTTCCTCTCGTATATCCATCATTTTAATAAAAGCCTCTGCCGTTGCTGTTGCATCATCAACTGCTCTGTGGTGATTTTCAAGGCTAATCTCTAAGCGTTCACAAAGCACTGCTAAATTGTGCTTTTTCTCTTCGGGAAAAATCTCTTTGGATATTTCAACCGTGTCCATTATCCGATTGTTAAATTCAAGTCCTAACTTTATGCACTCCTCCATAACAAAAGAAGTGTCAAACTTTGCATTATGGGCAACCATAACCGCCCCGCCGCAAAACTCCAAAAAATTCGGCATAACCTTTGAAATATCAGGGCAATCCTTAACCATTTCATCATTTATTCCCGTTAAATCAGTGATATTTTCAGGAATTGGCTTTAGCGGATTAACCAAGGCAGAAAAAGTCTTGGTTATAATGCCGTTTTCAATTTTTACAGCACCAATCTCGGTTATCTTCTCGCATTTTGCATCAAGCCCCGTTGTTTCAAGGTCAAAAACAACGTAAGTTTCACCCTTATAGCTATAATTCTTCCAAAGAGGCACATCGTTTATAAAATACGCCTCTGTGCCATAAATAATTTTAATATCCTTTCCCGATTTGGATAATTTCCCCGCAGTCCCTTGAGCCTCAGGAAATGCCTGCGCCACGCCGTGGTCGGTTATGGCGATTGCACTATGTCCCCAAGATGCTGCACGAGAGATTAAATCACTTGCAGAGCTGATTGCATCCTTTGCACTCATTTTTGTGTGTAAGTGAAGTTCGACTCTCTTTTCCTCAGCGTTATCTTCGCGGATTGGCGGATTTTCCAACTTCTCCATAGAAAGTACATTAAACTTATATTCGTGGGCATAATCGTCCATCTTATACTCCCCGCGAACTTTAAGCCGATTACCTTTTGCAATATATGAAAGTGCATTTTTAATTTTCTCATTTTTAGAGAATATGTGGCAGGAAATTGCCCAATTTTCATCCCCTAAATCAAAATCAACAACAGTATTTCCCGTCGCTTTTCCGTTTTTCTGCAGCTCTCTTATTTCACAATCAATAATTTCCCCAGAAATAACGATTATTCCAAGCCCGTCAACAACATCAATCATTGGAGTAACTTTCGTTTCCTTGATTGGTGTTCCAAAAATATGCCCTGAGGAGAGTGCAGGTTTTTTAGAAACAACCTCATTTTTTTCTGCCATAAAGGTTGCAACCGCTTTTGATTTTTCTATTGTCCGCTCCTCTTGTGCCTTAATATACGCATCTTTATCAAATTCCTCATACTCGATTTCACAGATGTAGCTTTTATTTAGCTCGCCCTTTACAATCTCTGATGCAAGTCTTTCGCAGCCACTTCCTTTTAAAATCTCCACTCCATTATGAATGCCTTTGATTACGATTTTATCACTTTCAAGTATCGCCTTAGCGTCTTGCAAAAACATTTTGCATTTAGGGATTTTTCGGCAGAGAGCTTTGATTAAGTTTTCTCCGTATTTTTCGTCAAACTCTATTCCATAATAAACTATTTCAACTATTAAATCATTTAAGGCATATATATTTTTGGCGACAGAAATAAAGCTAAAAAGCTGTTCCTCATCAATTATTTGAGGACTTTTTAGCTTAACCTTGACACGATTTTCTTTAACATTTAGCTTAGCATCTGTTATTTCTGCCCTCTCAAGAACCTTTGCAAAGTCCTCTAAAGTCGAAACCTTGTCAAATAGATCAAGTAAATTTGCCAAAATTATCTATCCTTTACATTTTTTCTATCTCATAAATAAGTGTTTTAACTATTTCACTTTCAGGGATTTTTCCGATAATCTCACCCTTTTTAAATAGCATAGCACATCCGTCTCCGCCGGCTATGCCAATGTCGGCATCCTTTGCTTCCCCCGGGCCGTTAACAACGCATCCCATAACCGCAACGGTTATATCCTTTTTGATATTTTTAACTGCCTCAGTAACCTCATTTGCGATTGGGATTAAATCAATCTTTGTTCTTCCGCAGGTGGGGCAGGAAACAACCTTAACAGTTTTTTCTCCCAAATCAAGAGCGGACAAAATCATTTTCGCAGCCTCAACCTCTTTTACTGGGTCGTCGGTTAAGGAAACTCTTATAGTTTCGCCTATGCCGTCAGCGAGCAGCGAGCCGATTCCGATGGCGGACTTAACAAGACCGCCTGTATATGTCCCTGCCTCTGTTACTCCAATATGGAGTGGATAATCAAAGTTCTCTCTTGCAAGGCGGTATGCCGCAATTGTCTTTTTAACATCCGAAGATTTCATAGAAACAACAATATCCGTAAAGTCATATTTCTCCATAAGGCGAATATGGGAAAGGGCAGACTCCACCATTCCCTCGGGAGTTATTCCGCCATATTTTGCGAGAATTTCTTTTTCAAGCGAGCCTCCGTTAACCCCAACACGAATTGGAATGTTAGCCGACTTTGCCGCAAGGAGGACTGCTTTTGCCCTGTCCTCTCCCCCTATGTTGCCTGGGTTGATTCGAACCTTATCAATTCCCCGCTCAATGCACATTAAGGCAAGGCGATAGTCAAAGTGGATATCCGCAACTAAGGGCACATTGGTCTTTGATTTAATCTCCCAGACCGCCTTTGCACATTCCTCATCAGGAACTGCAAAGCGGACGATGTCGCAACCTGCCTCAGCTAAAGCATTTATCTGCTTAATTGTCGCGTCTGTGTCTGACGCAATAACATTGGTCATAGACTGGATTGCAATTTTCTCGCCCTGTCCGATTTTAACTTTTCCGATTGAAACCTTCATAGTATCATTCCTCGCTAAAAATTAAACCTGTGCCTTTGCTTTTTCTTCTTCTGCTTTGATTTTTGCAATTTCTTCCTCTTCAAGCTGACGATATGCAACCTTTCCAACCAAGGTTTTCGGAAGTTCATCCCTAAATTCAAGGTCATAAGGCATTGCAAATTTCGAAATGTTCTCTCTGCAATATTCAAGAAGAATTCTCTTTGTTTCCTCAATTGCAGGAACGCCATCTTTGAGCTTAACAAAGGCCTTAACCTTTTGCATTTTATATGCATCGGGAACGCCGATAATACAGCTCATCTGGACAAACTCGTGGGCATCTAAAATATTTTCTATCTGTGCAGGATAAACATTATACCCCGATGAAATTATCATTCTCTTGGCTCTTCCTTTAAAGTATACAAAGCCCTCGGTATCCATAACTCCAAGGTCCCCTGTATAAACCCATCTTAATCCGTCCTTATGCTCTCTTATTGTCTGGGCAGTTTCCTCAGGATGATTCATATATTCTTTCATAACTGTTGGCCCTGCAAGAAGAATTTCGCCCTCCTCGCCATAAGGAAGCTCTTTATCCGTTCCAGGCTCTACGATTTTAATATATGTATCCGAAAGGGGAATACCTATGCTTCCCGTTTTAAACATATGAGCAGGGGTTAGACAGCACGCCGTAACAGTTTCTGTTGTGCCGTAGCCCTCTCTTACCTGAACTGTGCTCTTATGGTCATATAAGAATTTATCAAGCTTCTTTTTAAGTTCGATGGATAAAGAGTCGCCTCCTGAGAAAACACCTTTAAGGTGGCTGAGGTCAGCTTTTTCCATTGACGGAAGCCGAAGCAATGCCTCATAAAGCGTGGGAACACCTGCAATAAAGTTACATTTATTTTTTGTTATAAGCTTTCCGTAGCTCTTTGGAGTAAATCTTGGGACTAAGATACATCTTCCGCCACTTGCAAGCATTGAATGGATGCAAACGCCAAGGCCAAAGCCGTGAAAAACAGGCATAGCCGCAAGCATTTTATCGCCCACACGAAACATCTGGTTAGCCGCAATAATCTGCTTTGCAAGAGCGTTGAAGTTATAATTTGTTAAAACTATACCCTTTGATGTTCCTGTTGTTCCCCCTGAATAGAGGACAACGGCACTGTCTTCACTTTTTCTTTCTACCGCATAGTTATAGAAACAATGCTGGCGAAGTCTCATAAAGTCGTTCCAGCGGATAATAGGTGCGTCTGCTGGAATTTTCTGGATTTTTCTTCCCTCTGTCAGCATATATCCCGCCTTAATCGGCTTTGAAAGCTCGTCTTTAATACTTGCAATAATAATATTTAAAACCTTTGTGTTATGACGGATTCTTTCAAATTTATCATAGAACTGGTCGAGAGTTACCGCCGTAACGCTTTCTGATTCATTGAGATAGAACTCGATTTCCTTTTCCGCAGAAAGAGGATGAATCATATTGGCAATACCGCCAACTAAGTTCACCGCATAGAACATATAAATCGCCTGAGGGCAGTTAGGAAGAGCGATAGTTACCCTGTCTCCCTCGCGAACACCGATTGTCTTAAGGGATTTTGCACACTTTCTTATTTCTTCAACAAGCTTTGCATAGGTTGTTGGCTTTCCCATAAAGTCAAAGGCAACATTGTTAGGATATTTTTTCGCAATCTTTTCAACTGCCTCAAACATTGTTCCTTCGAAATAATCAAGATGCATAGGGATATCCCTCATACTTCCTTCCCACGGAGTTTTAACCTTTTTGCTTCTCATTAAAATTCCACCTCTTCGTTCATTGGTCTTTCAAGTAATTCAGGATTTTCAAGTAATTTTTTAAGGAGTTTTACGCTCTTTGAAAAATAATATCCATCGGCAATTCTTTCGTCAACAGTAAGACCAAGGTCCACGCTGTCTTTCATAGTGAATGTGCCGTCCTCATTAAAGAACGGGCGTATTTTCTTCTCGCCGATAATGGTAAACATTGAAGTTGTTCCCCAGTTACTAAGATGATGATAACCTGACTTTAACTTAATTGAGCCAAGGTTAGTTAAAAGCACTGATGAATAATATGGGTCGGTTGCGATAAGGGCCTGAGGGATTTTACCTCGCTTTTCCAAGAAGCAACAGAACTTTACAACAGGCTTTGAAATAAATCTTGGAAGACGACTGAACATATCCATAAACTCGCTTGTGGGATCTTTGGAGTCCTCACTTTTTCTCACATGAGAAACCTGTCTGAATATTTCATTATGGACATCCTCAATAGTGTGTTCGTCCTTTGCATAAATAAATGCAAGAGCCTCTTCGCTTTCATCCGTGAATATTTTTTTGATTGTAAATGCCGCAGAAATTTTATTTCTCTGGTAAAGATTTCCGTTTGCAACAAATCTGTTAAGATAAGGACGGAGAGTTACGGTTTTGAGGACCGCCGTAACGATAACCTGAAACAAATTATATTTATATTCAGGATTATCCGCATTCTTTTTCGCAAGGTATTCGTTTATATTTGTAAGGTCAATTCTCTCCGAGATAAACGCTTCATTGTCGCATCTGTTCGGAAAAATAAGGGGCATAATAAAATGCATTCCATCTATATTCCTTAGAAGCTTTCCGTCTCTTCTATCACCAATTTTCCTTTTTCCCATATCCCTTTTTCCTTTCTTTTGTGTCATTTTTCAACACCTCTTTACATTATACCACAAATAAAATTTTCTTTCAAGGAAATAATATAATTTACAAATATAAATTTTTATGATACACTAAGGATATAATAAATTAAAAAGGTGATTTGATTTGAATTTCTTCGGGCATTTATCAACAATAAACAGACACAGACACAAGGTTATTTCCCACTGCAAAAAGGCAGGAATACTTTGGCAGGGGCTTTTTCACGATTTATCAAAATACTCCCCCACGGAATTTATAAGGGGCATTAAAAACTATAATGACGGGGTTAAAAGCCCTAACGAAAAAGAGCGTGAAGAAAAGGGCTATTCTCTTGCCTGGATGCACCATAAAGGGCGGAACAAGCATCATTTTGAATACTGGAACGACTATAACCCAAAAATCCGCCAGGTTACTGGAGTTAAAATGCCCATAAATTATGTCAAGGAGATGTTTTGCGACCGTGTTGCCGCAAGTAAGATTTATCAGGGCAAAAACTATACCGACCATCACCCCTACGACTATTTTATGATGGGAAAACCAAAAAGAACTCTTATTCATCCCGAAACCTCAGACCTTTTGGAGAGTTGGCTGTTAACCCTTGCAAATGAGGGGGAGGAAAAAGCCTTTAAGATAATTAAAAATACAAAAGAATATTAAAATAACCCCCTGAGGCAAACACCTCAGGGGGTATTATTATTTTTCCTTATCTTTTTCCGAGCGGAAATTGTCAAGGATTATATCAAGCTGCTCCATATTTTCTCTTGTGTTATAGACAACATAAGAGCCGCCGTTTATCGTTTTGGGGCTATTTGGAAGAACATACATCTTAACCTTTTCGGGAGACAAATTCTTAATTGTTCCAAAGCTTTGCATAAGAACTTCAAAGCTATAATTGGTTCGGACATTTTCGTTTATAACCTCATAGATTTCGTCAATTTTGTTAAGATTTGAAACCGTAAGCTTTTGCCTTACAAGCTCCTTGATAAATCTCTGCTGAGTGTCAACTCTGGCAAGGTCGGCTTGACCGTTTCTGTAGTTGCGGAATCTGACAAGGTCGTGGGCTGCCTGCCCGTCAAGGTGCTGCATACCTTTCTTTAGATGGATATAAAGATCCTGAACAGGATCTTCATAGTCCATATCCTCAGGCACATCAAAGTCAACACCGCCAAGAGCATCAATAATATTTATAAATCCTTTAAAGTCAACCGTTGCAAAATAGTGAATAGGAAGACCTGTTATCTCCTTAACCTTTCTTATAAGCAGTTCTTCAGGAACTTCGATATTCCCTCGATTTACCTCTTGCTTTCCGATTGCCATATAAGAATTTATCTTATTGTAATTCGGCACGCCGCTGCTGTTATATATAATATTTCCTTTTGAGTTCCTGGACGCAATAGCTGTGTCACGAGGGATAGACAAAACATTAAGCTTTCCTGTTTCGCCGTTTAGGTTAACAAGCATAATGGTATCGCATCTGTCTCCGCCATCATCTGTTCCCATAAGCAAAATATTAACAACCCCGCCTACTTCGTGAGAATCTAATGATATGTTTATTCTCTCCCCTATATCCATTGTCATAATCTTAGAGCCCATAAAGATGCCAAGCCCCATAGATATTATAAGCAAAACAATCCAAACTTTAAAGATTGGATGAATTCTCTTTTTCCTTTTTTTATTTATCTTCCCGCTATTTTCAGTCATTTCATTTACCACCTATATAGGATATTGATATCATTATACAACACCTTACATAAAAAATCAATAGGGCTACCCTAACAAAAGGATAGCCCCAATATTAAATTTTTGTTACAATACTAATTCAGGATATAAACTGTAACGTTTCGTCTGCCCCACTGGAGTGCTTCCGCTCTTGAGTCCATAAAAAGGTCAATAATGTTTCCTTTAATGGCTCCGCCGGTATCTGCCGCAATGGCATATCCATACCCCTCAACAAAAACTTTTGTTCCAAGCGGAATAAAGCTTGGGTCTACGGCGATAACGCCCCTTGTGGCAATAATACCCGTTGCAGTTCTTGCCTGTCCCGGAATTTTACCGCAGCTTACAGCATCGTAAGCTGTTGCGTTACAGGTGACAACTCTGCTATAAGACAGTGTTCCGCTACGGGAAGTTGTAACCGTTCCGTTATAGGCAATTGTATAGTCATCAAGGTTAGCCTTTTTTGTGCCAACCTCAACGATTTCCGCCTTTGCAGGAGTTATAACCTTTTCAGCAATAACCTCTCTGCCTGTTTCAACACCGTCGGCGTATGAAATCTTATAGGTTATTTCGCTTTGCCCTTTCTTACCCCTCTGAACAGTCTTTCTCACTCCTCGGCTTAATGAGGCGTTAGGCTTTTCTGTTTTCGGGTAAGGAGTAGCTTCAGTTAATGTAACTGTTTTAGTTGTGTTTTTTACCAGAACGATTGTATCGTCAGCCTTTGCAATTCTATTTCGCTTTGGCAAAATATCGTCGTCCTCTGTTAATTCATATCCAGCATCAGCAAGTATATCCTCGGCAACTCTTTTTGTTGTCATTACCTCTTTTGTCTCACCATTTGCTGTAACATATACCTGCATAGCGCGGTAAACTTCTATGGTCATATTATCATAAAGATTTTCATTTAGTGCAAAGTTTGTTTTATCTCCTTTTTCAAGGCTTATTCCCTGCTCTAAAAGAACATCTTTAACAGTATTCTTAAATGTAAAAACTTTCGTTTCCATGCTACCGCCGTTTTTAACCGTAACACTCTTGCTTAGTGCATCAAGTGTTATAATCCCTGCAGAAACTATAATTAAAGCAACTGCACTGCATAAAACAGCGATTTTTGCTGATAAGGATAAATTAACCTTCCTATCCTCTCGGCTAAATATCATCAAATCACCTCTCTTTAATTTGCGGCAGAAAACCCCTGCAAAAACGGCAGGAATTTCCACTTAAACCGCTTCCCCATTATACCAGAAACGTTGATTTTGGTCAAACCTGATTAAATCCGTTTATCCGCTTTGAGTCCATTTGAAAGGGCATTTTCGGGCGTGATTTTTAGTCAAAGTCCCGTTTTCTCTCATTTCCTCTCGTTTTCTCCCATTTTCTTTTTATGGGCAGGCTCTTCTAAGAAGAGCACCGCTCATTAAATATAATATTATACTATATGGAAGATTATTCCCGCCCGACAAAAATGTATACACTGAAAAACCGACAATTGCCCCTATTCCTGCTCTTAAAATTTCCTGATTTTCTTCTTTGTTTTGGAAGAGCTTTATAACTCCTCTGCGGGAAATTCTTAAAACATACCAAAAAAATAAATAGAATATCACTCCGTAAATTATGGAAATCATTTTTCCGTAATATGAGCTGTAATTTATTGCATTATAATCAATATTTATCCCCCGAAAGCCATACTGCCAAAAGAACAATCCTGTCCTTACTATATTTTTTGACAGAACCTCCCCTTTTATGAATCTTGCACCAAAGCTAATCACCCACGGCACTGTTAAAACAGCAGGAACTATGAGCCATAAATCTCCCAGAACTATCATAGCAACAATTTCTATCGCTCCTCCGATTAAAGCATAAGTCCCGCCAAAGGTTAGGGCATAAAAGCCTATGGGAAGCAAGACCAGGGCATAGAGATATTTTCTTAGCTTTCCCTTTTTTGTTGTTGCAATAACATATGGCATAAATGCTATTGTTAAAGCTGAGCTTTTATTATCCAGTGCTAACGAAAACAGCCACAAAATTGATAAATACAGAAGTATTTTTTCATAGACAAAATCCTCGCAATATTTAATAATAAAGAATAAAATTATACCTGTTTCTACACATATTATATAAAGCAAAACAAACATAGGCATAAAAGGTGCAAAAATAACAGTTAAAGCACTTTGATAAAATACCGTAATCCTAAAGTTTTCTTCCTTGGTTGACAACAGAAAATATATGGTTAAAACTACCTCTGTTAAAATTATATTTAAGTAGCTTTTGCCAAGCGCTCCGATATACGGGCAAAGGCTTATTAAAAATGCGAAAATCTCTTGGTTTGCTCTTTTTGTTTTAAGAGAACTAAAAGAAATGATTTCGCCAACTACCCTTTGCGATGTTTCTTTTATAAAGCTCTTATTCCAGAGGCGAGATGTATATTCAAAATCAAAAAATAGTCTTATGGGCGGAAAGTTTCTTATCTTATAATATAAAAAATATGAAAAGCTACTTTTAAACAGTCTTTTAATTTTCGTCCAAACCATAATATATTTCCTCAACCCGACCGATTAAATAATAGTCCCCCACAAACATTTCAAGTGGCAACTTTTTTGCATATATACGCTCTTTAAATTTGATTCCATACTCCTCTTTTCCCCCATCTACCAAAACAGAAAAGCCCTCATTTAAAACTGTTATTTCTCCAAGCTTTTTATTTCCTTTAATATCAAAGCATATATCTCCGTCTTTAATTTTTGCCTCACCCTCATAGGAAATAACAATTTTGCACTCCGTACCGCTTTGTGGCAAAAAATTATAAATCGCAGCAAAAACTGTAAGAAAAACCCCTATAAAAATTAAATAATCAAGCAGGTTAAGCTTTTTTAGAAATTTCAAAATTCTCCCACCTTTATATGATTATTTTTTCCATAAATTCCTATTTAATTCAAAAATCGGCAGTTTATATATTTTTTACAATTTTTACATATTTTTTTACAAAAAAGTATTTACAATTACCACAATATATGTTATAATAAATTCATTGAAACACAATCTATTGTGTTGTAACGAATTTTTTACATAAGAGGAGTTGCCTTATGGATAACAAAAGAGAATTAGATAAAATCAAATCAGACCTTACAGATAATATTGGAAGCAAAATCAAGTTTGCTTCGAAAAAAGGCAGAAAAAAACGTGCAGTTCGCAACGGAGTTATTGAGGGGACATACAGAAATGTTTTTGTAATTAAGGTTGACCCTATCGGAGAAGACGATGGCACAGACAGAAGAGTTTCTTATACTTATGCTGATATTTTGACAAGAAATGTCGAACTCGCACTTTGCAAATAAAATATTGAGAAATTGACGGAGTTATATTTTAGTATAGCTCCGTTTTTGTTTGACAAATAAGGCTTTGTGTGGTATACTAATTAAGCTATGTTAAATCGGGGCGGTAGCGGTGCCTTGTAACCTTCAATCCGCTAAGTGGGGATGACAACTTGAGCTGAGGGGCAAGGCTGTGTGGTCTGTTTCCGATAAGTGGTGTTGACGATTCGGTCTTACGCAATCAAAGCCTGTGAACCATGTCAGGGCAGGAATGCAGCAGCATTAAGCAGTTCTTTTTGATGTGCCGTAGGGGTGCCGGATTTGAGCTAACTGTCGGATTACGCGTGTAGCCTTTGTTTCAAACTCAAGAACATAGCTTTATTTTTTAAGGAGGATAGTAATATGTCGGAGATGTATCAGGCTTTATACCGAAAATGGCGTCCTATGATTTTTGAAGATGTTGTAGGACAGGCTCATATTTCTGAAACACTTAGGAATAGCGTTAGACATAGGCGTATTGCTCATGCATATCTGTTTTCCGGCACGAGGGGAACAGGTAAGACTACCTGTGCTAAAATTCTCTCCCGTGCAGTGAACTGCGAAAATCCTCAAAACGGAAACCCTTGTAACGAGTGTCCTACCTGCCTTGGAATTCTTGACGGCTCTATTTTAGATGTTTATGAAATGGATGCCGCAAGTAACCGTGGAGTGGGCGACATTCGGCAAATTCGCGAGGAGGTTGATTATGCTCCCGCAAACTGCAAATACAAGGTTTATATAATTGACGAGGCTCATATGATTACTAACGAAGGCTTTAACGCACTTCTTAAAACCCTGGAAGAGCCTCCCGAATATGTTATTTTTATTTTAGCAACAACTGAGCCTAATAAAATTCTTCCTACTATTTTATCAAGATGTCAGAGATTTGATTTTAGAAGAATTGGTGTGGATGATATTGCAGGGCGAATAAATAAAATCTGCCATGCAGAAAATATAGATATAACTCCTGATGCATCAGAGCTTATTTCGGAACTTGCCGATGGCTCAATGCGTGACGGGCTTAGTATTTTAGAGCAATGCACCGCTTCATATTCAGGGGAGATTAAAAAGGATATTGTTTCTGAAATTGTCGGAATTGTAGACGATGGAATTTTGTTCGACTTGGCTAACTATATCGCAGAAGAAGATACTATTTCCTGCCTTAAAATTGCAGATGAATTTTTAAACAAAGGTAAAGAGGTTACAAGCTTTTTCGACGATATAATTGACCACTTCCGAAACCTTATGTTTTGCAAGGCAACCGATAAGCCCGAGGAGATTATTGAGCGAAGCGGAGAAAAAATTGAAAAATATAAGGCTCAATCAGAAAAGTACTCGGTTGAACAGCTGTTATATTCCATAACAACTCTTTGCGAATATTTAGCACAGGCAAAGTGGATTGCAAATCCAAAAATTTCTGTTGAGATGGCTCTTTTAAAGCTTTGCAAACCTCAATACGGAGATGGGGCAGACGCACTTTCTGCAAGGCTTTCGGTTTTAGAAAACAAATTTGAGTCAGGCAGCTTTTCAGCTGTCCCTCCAAAGGCAAAGGTAAAGCCAAAGGCAGAGGAAAAACCAAAAACTGAAGAAAAGCCACAGCAAAAGGTTGAAAAAGAAACCGCTATAGAAGATGGCAGAGAATGGGATAAATGGGAAGAGGCACTCTCCGTTGTGAAAAATGAGAGCAAAAAGCTTTATATGTTCTTATTCCGTGCAAAAGCTTATGTTTCAGGGGATTCCATTGAGATAATTCTTTCCAATAAAGAGGCATACAATAGAATTTCCACTCCCGAGGGAAAAGGTTATTTATCTCAATTATTTGAAAAAATAAGTGGTCAGAATTATAAAATTATTGTATCTGAAAACGGAAATCGTCTTCAGCGTCCCCATGAGCAAAGTCAGGCGTCAATTGCAGACCTTGTAAGCAAAAAGGAATTATTGGGCGATGCGATGACGGTTACTGAAAATTAAACTATATAAAGGAAGGCGGATTATAATGGCAAAAGGCGGATTTCCCGGCGGAAGAATGGGCGGCGGACCAAATATGAACCAGATGCTCAAACAAGCACAAAAAATGCAGGAGCAAATGCTTAAAATGCAAGAAGAACTTGAAAATCAAACCTACGAGGCAAGTGCAGGCGGCGGGGCGGTTACTGTTAAAATCAGCGGAAAGAAAGAGCTCTTAGAGGTTAAGCTTTCCGAAGCAGTTGTTGACCCTGATGATATTGAAATGCTTGAGGATTTAATTATTGCGGCAGTTAATGAGGGAATGAGAAAGGCATCTGAAAGCTCCGAAAACGAGCTTGGAAAATTAACAGGCGGGCTTAATATCCCCGGATTATTTTAAATATTAAAAGGACTTAAGAATTATTTATTCTTAAGTCCTTTCCTATTCTTACGTTATTCATTAAGGAAACAATATAAGGTTATTTTATGATTTCCTTTTATTCTATGTTTAATTATGAGTTCCTTTACCAAGCAAGGTCGCTCTGCGGTTTTTAACCTCTTCAGGCATTGGCTTAATTTCTCCTGCAGCTGTAAGAGCCATTTTTGTAAGCATTGGTCCAAAAAGCTCATAAATTAAAACTGCGAACAGGGTTATATTTCTGATAAGAGTTCCTTGCTCACCCAGTTGCATAGCCACTGTGCACATACCAAGAGCAACCCCCGCCTGAGGCAAAAGGGTAATACCCAGATATTTGCAAATATTATCAGAACATTTTGTGATTTTAGCACTAAAGAATGTTCCTAAGTACTTACCTGCTGAGCGGAATATAATATATATAACGCCCATAGCAACAATAGCTATATCTGTAAATACTCCCATTTCCAAGGATGCACCGCTCATAACAAAGAAAACTGCAAAAAGGGGTGACGTCCATTTATCGGAAGCTACCATAAGATTTTCGGATAATGGACAAATGTTACAGAAAATTGTTCCGAGCATCATACAAGTTAAAAGTGAGGAAAAACCAATATGGATTGTTCCGATCTCAAATTTAACAGATGTTAATGCCACTGTCAGCATAACTAATGCAATTGTAAGATTTAAACGGTTTGTATTTGAATTAAACCATTTTTCAAGATAGGTAAGAATCCCTCCCATAATCGCACCTAAGCCCAAGGAGCAAATTATTTCAAGCAAAGGGTTTATGATTATGGAAGCAATATCAATATCGCCAACAACCATTGTTTTTGCAATACCAAAGGACACGGCGAAAACGATAAGCCCCACTGCATCGTCAAGTGCAACTATTGGAAGAAGCAGCTTCGTAAGCGGGCCATCTGCCTTAAACTGCCTTACAACCATAAGTGTTGCGGCAGGAGCAGTGGCAGTTGCAATAGCACCAAGCGTAATAAGTTGTGGAACTGAAAGCTTATCCGGCATCAAAAGATGGAAACCATATAGAGCCAAATCAACAAGAAGGGTTGCCGTTAAAGCTTGTAATATACCAATAATAAGTGCCTGCTTACCTGTCTTTTTTATTTCGCTTTTCCTAAACTCACTGCCTATGGAGAAGGCAATAAATCCAAGTGCAACCTCGGAAAGCATAGAAAGCTTATTTACCTCTTGGGCCGAATGAAACCCAAAACTGCTAAGATTCAATGCCCCAATACAATACGGACCAATCAGCACCCCAGCAACAAGATACGATGTAACCGCCGGCAATTTAAAAATCTTAAAAAGCCTTGTCATAAGTAGCCCTGCAAGAAGTGCTACAGAAACAGATAAAATTCCATTCATACTTTAAACATCTTCTTTCTTATATAAATCTCAGTTTTAAATCAACCCACTAAGTATATCACAATCAGATTTATTTTTCAATATAAATGTTGAATTTTATTAAGAAAGTAGGCTCTTGGCCTACTTTCTTACTATATTTCATAGTCCATAACATTTCTTTTTGATGTGTATGGGCGAACAAAGGTATCTGCAACTTCGACGTGTTTTGGATGCACCGCATAAGCTTTTAAGGCATCTACACTTTCAAAGGTAGAATCAAGCATCATTTCCGCTGTAGAGCTTTCAAAATATGCAGTTTGAACCTTTATTTCCAAAAGCCCGGGGATTTGCCCCATAAGTCCTTCTAACTCTGCCTTTGCCCTTTGCTTAATTTCCTTTTTTTCAATTTCGCTATATTCGTCCTTTAAGTTCCATAAAATAATATGCTTTACCATTTTTCTCTCCCTTTAAACTTTAAATTTTTTGATTAGGTAGCTTTTTCCTCATATTTTCCGAAATTGCTCCTGAATTATATAGAAACATTAAATTTTTCAGATCCTCTACGTCCCCTAACAGTTTATGCCCAACATCAGTATCTTCTACTAAAATTCTTCTGCTAACCTTTTCCACAATATATTTTTGAGAGGTCATTTCCAAATTGTTATCAATAATAATGTCTATATTTTCAAATGGCATATGTGCCGTGAGCGCTAACCCGTATGAGTTGAATATAAGAGTATATCCTGCAATTCCTGTTTGTTTGCGATAAGTTTTAGACATTCCGCCATCGATTAAAATAAGCTTACCATTTGCCTTTATGGGGCTTTCACCATCCTTGAATTTTACAGGAATATGCCCGTTAATAATGTGCCCGTTTATCCCGTCAAGAGAAAACTCCTGCAATATTTTATCGCAAAAATCTTCATTGGTCTGATATTCAAAATAAGGGAGTTTTTCCTCAAAGTGGGCTTCTTTATCATCTATAAACATTCTCTCAAAGGTAGCCATCTTTTTCTTTCCGAAAAGAGGTGAATTTTCCGAACACCACATATACCAAAAGAAATCAATACATTCCTTCGATTTTTTCTGATAGCCCTCTCTCAATCTTTTGTCGCAGTAATCCATATACCGCTTTCCGGAATATTTTCTTCCACCAAAAGATATTTCTTTAAATTCGCCATTATCATCAACCGGAATACAGCCATGATATAACAAATTCCCATTATAACAAAGATACATACTCCCCTTAGAGAAAAGAAATTTTAAATGCTTTTGCATTTTTTCGCTATTTATAAAGCTATTTCTTAATCCGTCTATAACCGCTTTTTCCTCTTTTGTCAATTCTGTTGGATTTTCTTTGTTGATGGTCGGAAATTCCGTTGTGTTTAATTTGTATCCACACCAGGTCATATCTTCATAATTTATTTTATCAAGCCTTGTATTATTTTGCATTCCAAATTCCTGGTCATTTTGCATTATTGCATCTTCAAGCTTAAAGCGAATAACAGATATTGCCTTATACATTTTTTCTATACTGTTTTCCCCTGTGTATACTTCATTGGAAAAATGCTCAAGATTTCTAAGACTTATCCCATATCCGTCCTCTAAAAACATAGTGTTCCCATATTTTAAGCTGTTGGCAACCGCTATTGCAATACACGCTTCACTGCCAAGCATCGCACCCATCCATACAATATCGTGGTTCCCCCACTGAATATCAATAGTGCGGCTTTCCATAAGTGTATCTAAAACAATATCAGGTCTTGCCCCTCTGTCAAAAATATCCCCTATTATATGTAAATGGTCTATAGATAAATTTTTTATTACCGAAGCAATTTCAATTATAAAATCTTCGCCGCTTCCCATATCAACGATGCTTTCGATTATTTTATTATAATACTCTTTTTTGTTAATATTTTTAGAATCACAATTTAAAAGCTCATCAATAATATAAGCATATTTAGCAGGCAATGCTTTTCTCACTTTCGAGCGGGTATACTTCCCGCACACTACTTTACAAACCTCTATCAGCTTTAAAAGATTATCTTCAAACCAGCTTTTGCTTTTATCACTCTTTTCTAAAACCTTTTCAGGATAATAAATTAAATTAGCAAGTTCAATCTGCTCATTTTTAGACAGACTATCGTTATAAATATCAGAGATTTTTGAGCGTATAACTCCCGAAGCAGTTCTTAAAATATGTATAAAATGCTCATGCTCACCATGAATATCACTTATAAAATGCTCAGTTCCCTTGGGTAAGCTCAAAATTGCTTGTAAATTAATAATTTCTGAAATAACATCTTTTTTGGTCGGCCATTTTTCTGCCAAAATATTATAAAATTTTATTTCATTATAAATGTTCACAGATCATCCCTCCATATTTAAAACTTAATATACTTGCTCCTATTTTGTTTTTTTAAAAGAATTCTGCACTTATCTGTCAGTCTTTCCCCTCATCGTAGTATTGATTATTTCTAATCATATCCTCCAATAAAGAGTAATGAACGATTTTCTTTATTATACTATATATTTTTAGAAATATCAATAAAGACTATAAAAATTTATGCCGCCAAACGAAAAAAGACTTGAACGATTATTCAAGTCTTTTTTATTATACGCTTTCTTATTGACAAGCAAACGTTTATTCAACTTACTTTATTATAAAAGCTGATATGCAATTCTTGGCGTTCCGTCGTCTATGTATATGATGCCGCACTTTTTAAATCCAAGCTTTTCAACAACATGTTGCATGGTTGTATTCTTTTCGTGGGTATCTATTCTGAGGCTTGGGATAGTCTTTCGGCAATAGTCAACTGCCATTTTGACAACACCTGATACGGTTCCGTCACT